>NZ_JBXAYB010000005.1:0-98942 GCF_056782115.1 Dellaglioa sp. CoH-56-MRSF-14
CGAACACAGAAGTTAAGCTTCTTAGCGCCAAGAGTAGTTGGGGGTCGCCCCCTGCGAGGGTAGGACGTTGCCATGCTAATAATAAATAAAAAAAGGACATTAACATAATTGTTAATGTCCTTTTTTTATGCGATTGTAAAATAAAAAGCCGCTTACCGGATTTGAACCGGTGACCCCCACCTTACCATGGTGATACTCTACCTACTGAGCTAAAGCGGCATTACTATAAAAGTCTATAGTAATATTAAAAATAAATCAACCTAAATTTAAACAATCAAAACACTAGAATTATTTATGGAATTCGTAAGCAACGGAGATAGTGACTCAATGGAAAAGATAGTTAAGGTATGCATTGCTCGTGAACAAAGAGTATAAAGGGTACCAAGATCATTTTTTGAAATATAATTTTTTTTTGAAATATCAAAAGCAATAACAGAATCAAATTCCAAGCCTTTAGCTAAATAAATAGGTAATATTATTGTTTCTTCTGGAATTTTTCTGTCGCCATCTGTAACCATTGTTAATTTTACTAATGATCTGAGTTCACTATATAGTAATTTACATTCAGCCAAATTTTTAGTGATGATAGTTACTGGTTGGTTATTAGTATCACCATTTTTAATTAGGGCTATTAAAGATGCTAGTGCAGAAGCCCGGGTTTTACTAAAGTATATTTTAGGTAATTCGCCATGACGTGTGAATGATTCAATGCTATTTCCGTCTGGTAGCAATGATTTTGCAAAATTAGTAATTTCAAATGTTGATCGGTAACTTTTATTTAAAATAATTAAATTAGTTTTTTTAACTTGTAAAATATGATTTAAATTTTCTAAAAATTTAGCTGGTAAGATTAAATCATAGAATAAAGCTTGCTCACTATCTCCTAAAAGTGTTAATTTAGCGTTAGGAAAACAATTTTTTAAATATAAGAGTTGCAGCGGAGAGTAATCTTGAATTTCATCAATAAAAAGATGTTCGATATTTCTATTTTGACCATCACCCGTTAGTAAGTCTCGTAGCAATAGTAGTGGTGTGGCATCTAATAACGTGATTTTATGAAGCTCTAAGTTTGATTGGAATGATTTTTTTTCTTCTATTGAAATTGTAATTTCAAGGAATTTAGCATATTGCTCATAAATATCAATAAAATAATTATTGTAAATCGCATCATATACAATATTAAAGCGATCTTTTAATATAATGGTACCAATATATGATATTTCTTTATCAATACTATCAAATTCATCGCGTTCATAATCACTTAAATATGTTTCATATTGAGAATCAGATAACGAATCAATTTCTTCACGCATCCAATCAGATTCTGCCATTTCGGCAATTCTAGTTTTTAATCGTTTTGTTAGTGTATTTTTTGTTGCGGTAAATTTATCTGATGACAACATATTATGTGGTAGATGTGTAAATATATTAGCGATTTCTTCTTTTTTAAAGAACGGGATACCTTCATAAATGATATCTGTGAAGGCTAATTCAGATGAATCTACTGCATTTAAGTAATTTTCAATTGTTTTTTTTAAAAGTGCATTACCTCTTAAATCAGATGAAGCATGTTTATTGTTTGACTCATAATTTTCAAATAAGGTTTCAACCTTTAATCCTTGAAAACGATTAGAGAAGAATTCGGCTAACGTGACTTGTCTCATGTTCTTTTCGCCCAGGCTAGGTAGTACATCGGAAATATAGTGACTGAAAAGTAGATTTGGAGAAAATAATATAATTTGATCCGCATTTAGTGATGTTCTTGAGTGATAGAGTAGAAATGCAATACGTTGTAGAATAGCGGATGTTTTCCCACTTCCGGCAACCCCCTGGACAACTAATAAGTCACTTGTTGTATCTCGAATAATTGTGTTTTGTTCTTGTTGAATTGTAGAAACAATATTTTTCATCTGTGTGTCACTTTGTTCGCCTAAAACTTGTTGCAATAATTCATCGCCAATTGTTTCATTGGTATCAAACATCGATAGGATTTTACCTTCTTTAATTTGAAATTGACGTTTTTTGGATAATTCTGTCATTTGAGTTCCTTGTGGTGTCTTATAAGAAATATGACCCAATGCGCCGTTATAATAAATACTTGAAATAGGTGCACGCCAGTCATGTATTAGAAAATTTTGATGATCATCTACTAGAGAGGCTAGACCAATATAGAGTTGTTCCTGTTCTGGATCGCCATCGTCTTGGATGTCGATACGTCCAAAATAAGGTGAATCGCCTAATTGTTTTAAAGTATGAACCTGTTTTTCTAATATTTCTTCAGTTTGGATAGTCGTGGCGACCAATTGTTTCTGTTGTTGCACTTCGGCATTCGTTTCAATTCTATCATCAACTTCAAAAGTATTGATTTTGGCATTATCTACATAGTTTTTTTCAACTGATGAGGTTTCTTTATGTGCTTTTTCACATAGTTCGGCTGTTTTAATAGATTGGTGATTAATTTCAGTAATAATTGAATCAACTCTATTTTGTTCGATTTCTTCTTCTGACATCTTAATGCCCCCTTTGTACTATTGACCTAGTTTAAAGGTTTTTGAAATATTCGTCTAGTATTTAATATTATTTGATTTTTTCTGTTGAACACGCTACACTTACACTAATAGATAATTCATTGATTATTGCGAAGTAGGAACGCCAACTAGAACAGGGACATACTGATTTTGCTGGAAGGTATGGTGGCGGACTGAATTGGATATATGAGAATTTTGGGTAACCTCCTTATCGGTAAGTGGCAGAATTTTATTCTGCAATTTAGGTGGTACCACGAGACAGTCGTCCTATTGTTATTTACTAACAATAGGACTTTTTTTATAGATAGAAAGGGAGCGTAAATATGACAAAAAAAGTAGTCTTATCAGGGGATCGACCTACGGGGAAACTACATATCGGGCACTACATCGGTTCATTAAAGAATCGTGTTGAAATGCAAAATTCTGGTGATTATGAGATATTCATCATGATTGCTGATCAACAAGCTTTGACAGATAACGCACGTGATCCGGAAAAAATTAAAAATAGTTTAATTCAAGTAGCGTTAGATTATCTAGCGGTTGGTATTGATCCAAACAAATCAACTATTTTTGTTCAATCTCAAATTCCTGCATTAACGGAACTAACAAGTTATTACTTGAATTTGGTAACTGTTTCTCGCTTGGAACGTAATCCTACAGTTAAAGCTGAAATTCAACAAAAGAATTTTGAACGCAGTATTCCTGCCGGATTTTTTGTTTATCCGGTTAGCCAGGCTGCAGATATTACAGCATTTAAAGCAACAGTTGTACCTGTTGGCGATGATCAAGAACCAATGATTGAACAAACACGCGAAATCGTTAGAAGTTTTAATACAATTTATCAACAAGATATTCTTGTTGAACCAGAAGGTGTCTTCCCTCCAAAAGGGCAAGGACGTTTACCTGGATTAGATGGTAATGCAAAAATGAGTAAGTCACTAGGAAACGGGATTTTCCTTGCCGATGATGCGGAGACATTGAAGAAGAAAGTAATGTCAATGTATACAGATCCAGATCATATTCATGTTGAAGATCCAGGTAAAGTTGAGGGTAACATGGTATTTACTTATCTTGATATCTTTGATAAAGATACTGAAAAAGTTGCCGAACTTAAGGCCCAGTATCAAGCAGGTGGCTTAGGCGATGTTAAAATTAAACGTTATTTAAATGAAGTACTTGAAGCTGAGTTAGCTCCAATTCGTGAACGACGAGCTGAATTAGCTAAAGATCCTGAAGCCATTTATGCAATGTTAAAAGCGGGTAGTGATAAAGCTAATGCTGTTGCAAACCAAACATTGAACGAAGTTAGAGATGCGATTGGAATTAATTATTTTAACTAGTTCGGTTGTGAAACGTTTCTTTGATTTAGTATGAGGTGAGTAATAATGGAAAAGTTTGTTTTATTGGATTTGGGTTCAAATTCGGTTCGATTATCAATTAACGAACAACTTGATAATGGACAATTTAAAGAAATTAAGCGTTTAAAATCGGAAACACGATTATCTGAAGGGATGGGGAAATCCCGAGTGTTACAGGAACATGCGATGGCTAGGACAATTGAAGCCTTAGTTAGTTTTAAAAAACAATATGATATTTATGGACCGGTTGCTGTACATGGAATTGCCACTGCAGCTGTACGAATGGCTCGAAATCAAAAAGAATTTTTACGTCGAATTAAAGAGGCAGTTGGTGCTGATATTGAAGTTTTAAGTGGGGATGATGAAGCTTATTACGATTATATGGGTGTAATGGAAGCCTTACCAATTCATGATTGCTTGATTTTGGATACAGGTGGCGCAAGCAGTGAATTAATCCATGTGGTTAATCGAAAAGTGGTACATCTTGTGAGTTTGCCATTTGGTGCAGTGACTTTATCCGAAAAATATTTAAAAAATGAACAGATTACGAGTAAAGAATTATTTCAGTTAATGGAGTACTTGGTGACCGCTTTTCAAAAGTTGGAGTGGTTGAAGGAAGCAATGGAGTTGCCCCTCGTACTACTTGGCGGCTCAAATCGAATTATTGGACGTTTAAACCGCAAAAAACAGAAGCTAATTAATACGGAGGCAATTAATGGCTATCAATTGTCACGTAAGGCAGTTTCATTAACTTTTGAGGACTTGGTAGGCTTGACGACTAAAAAGCGTGCACAAGTCAGTGGTATAGCTTCTAACCGTGCGGATATTATTGTAGGTGGAATTGCACCAGTTGTTGTTCTGGGACAATATTTAAATTCTGTTGGTGTCATTTTTTCTGAAAGTGGTGTCCGAGAAGGTTATTTAACAACTAAATTAGGTAAATAAAAAGACATCAAAAATTGATGTCTTTTTATTTTGGTAAAATATCTTCGAATGTCATTGCTGATAAAAATTTTTGAATGCGTTCTGTAGGGTGATTGAAAAATTCGTCTGGTGAACCATTAAATAAGATATTGCCATCTTCTAGAAAAATGATATTATTGGCAACAGCTTTTGCAAAGGCCATATTATGAGTAACGATAACCATTGATTTTTTTTCTATATCCAACTTAAGTAGAACTCTTAAAACCTCTGCTTCTAATTCAGGATCTAGTGCAGAAGTTGGTTCATCAAATAATAAATATTTAGGATTCATTGCCATTGCTCTAGCAATAGCTACACGTTGTTGTTGACCACCAGATAACTGGCTTGGATAGTAATTAGCACGATCTGAAAGACCGACTAATTCTAAAAGTTCTTCAGCGCGTTGTGCAACAATTAATTTTTGTTCCTTTAAAACGTGAAGGGGTCCTTCCATAACATTTTTCAAAACAGTTAAATGAGGAAATAAGTTATAGTCTTGGAAAACCATACCTGTTTCACGACGAACTTCCAAAATTGTTTTTTCACTGATTGGTTGGGTAAAGTCGATCTTTTTATCATCTAATGAGTAGAGACCTTCTTCGGGTTGTTCTAATAAATTAAATGAGCGTAATAAGGTTGATTTACCGGAACCAGAAGGACCAACGATGACGGTTGTTTCGTTTTCTGGTAATTCAAATGACAACGATTTTAAGACTTTATGTTGGTCGAAGTATTTATTAACATTTTCAAATTTAATCAAAGTTAAGACCTCCTAGTTATTTTTAATGTAACGCGATGTTCTTTTTTCTAGATAATATTGACCAACGTTTAAAATTGAGCAAAAGACTAGATAAACGACCGCTACTTCACAGTATAAGGTCATAGGTTCATAAGTTCTTGCCGCAATTTGTTGACCAACGGAAAACATTTCGACAATCGTGATTGAGAAGGCTAATGACGTATCCTTTATTAAACCAATGAAACTATTTGATAAAGGTGGAAGTGAGACCCGTGCTGCTTGTGGTAAAATAACGCGAAATAACACGGTTGTGTGTGTCATACCAATGGCGTAACCAGCTTCCCACTGACCTTTTGAAATTGATAGAATAGCTGCACGAATTGTTTCCGATGCATAAGCACCAACGTTTAATGAAAAAACAATAACAGCGGCACTGAATGCGCCGAATTCAACTGTATAAGGTGCTGGTAATCTAGGTAGTCCATAAAATAGGATAAATAATTGCACAATCAAAGGCGTTCCTCTGAAAATCCAAACATAGAATGAAAAGAATGCTTTACCAATCCCTTTTAAAATTTGGGTGAAGGTACTGCCTTTTTTTATATCTGATATTCGAACTAGTGCGGTGATAATTGCGATGATGATCCCGATAACGAATGAAATTATCGTCAAAGGGATAGTGTAGCGAATTCCAGCTTCTAAAATGGTTGGGAGTGAATCAATAACAAGTTTCATAAACGCGGAACCTCTCTTAATCTATTATTAATAAAAAAAGACTGATGACAAAATGGATTTTGCACCAGTCCTTTTGGAATTATTTATTTGTGATGTCGCTACCAAAATATTTTTTTGATAGTTTTGATAATGAGCCATCAGCACGTAATTCTTTAAGTGCTTTGTTTAATTCTTTTTGTAATTTTGGGTTGTCCTGTTGGATTAAGCCAGCAACTTTTAATGCTGGAATTTCAGAACCTGTTGAAATTGTTTTAATGTTCGTATCAGGTTTTTCTTTTAAGTATGAATAGACAGCATCGTTACTGTTAATGGTACCATCAGCCCGACCATCTAGGATTAAACTGATTGTATTTGCAAAATCATCTGTTGAGACAACATCAGCACCAAGGCGTTCAGCATCGGCTCCATTTTCACTTGTAACCGTTTGTGCCATCTTTTTACCCTTAATATCTTTAATCGTTTTAATAGAAGAGTTATTATTTTTGACGACTAAAATTGATTTTGAATAAATATAAGGTGATGTAAAGTTGTATTTATCTTGACGTTCTTTTGTAACACCAACGTTGTTTAAAACAACGTCGTATTTGTTAGCATCTAATCCTGCAACTAATGAATCCCATTTTGATTCGATAAATTTAGGCGTTAAATCCATTTTTTTAGCTAATTGTTTACCAAGATCAACTTCGAAACCAGTTAATTTATTGTTACTATCGTGGTAACTATAAGGGCGGTAAGTACCTTCTAATCCGATTGTTAATGTACCCTTTGTTTGTGTTACATCGGATGCTGTATCTTTCGATTTACCGCAGGCGGTTAAAGCAAGAGCAATCAATAACACACTGGCAAGACTTAATATTTTTTTCATTTTAGTACGCCCCTTTTTTTAAAAGTAATATATTATCTATCTATAATAGCGTAAAATAAGCTAAGAAACCAATTATTTCTCTTACTAAAAGTAAAAACAACAAAAAGGACTAAGGTAATGACAAAATTTATAAAATTTTATCAAAAAAAATGGCATGATAGATTAATAACCTTATTAAATGACAATCTTATTTCAGATGATGAAAAATTAGAAATAGAAACGCATGCTCTTAATCATGAATTAGGGGATCAGATGACTGAAAATTATATAGCAGATTTTACCTTGCCAGAAGGTATTGCGTTTAATTATTTAGTTGATGGAAAAAAGATGACGGTCCCAATGGTAACTGAAGAACCTTCTGTAATTGCGGCAAATAATAATGGGGCAAAAATAATTGCATCTGCGGGTGGATTTACAACAAAAATTAAATCACGCTTAATGATAGGTCAAGTTATTTTAGAAAATATTGATGATGCGGATAACGTTATCAACCAAATTAATGAACAACAATTGAATTTAATTAAAATAGCGAATGCTGCTCGTCCTTCACTTGTAAAACGAGGCGGTGGCGCACGTTGGGTCAGAGTTCGAAAACTAGCAGCTGATCTAATTTCGGTAGATTTAGCAGTAGATGTTCAAGAAGCAATGGGCGCTAATAGTGTAAATACAATGATGGAGGCAGTTGGTGAAACGCTGCAAACACAGTTTAAACAAGACGTCCTTATGAGTATTCTATCCAACTACGCAACAGATTCATTAGTTGAATCAAGCTGCTCAATTCCTTTTACGTTGTTAGATTCTGCAGAAATTAGTGGTGAACACATAGCTAAGAAAATTGTCTCAGCAAGTCGAGTGGCTCAACTTGACCCATATCGTGCCGTCACACATAATAAAGGTATTATGAATGGGATTGATGCGGTTCTCATTGCTTCGGGAAACGATTGGCGTGCCGTTGAAGCAGGTGCTCATGCTTATGCTAGCCAAGATGGCCAGTATCGTGGCTTGACGAAATGGTCGATAGTCAGTGATAATTTAGTTGGCATAATTAAATTACCAATGCCCATAGGAGTTGTTGGGGGTTCGATTGATATTGTCCCAATGGTTCAAATTAATAAAAAAATGATGGGTATTCGATCAGCAAAAGAGCTTGCTAGTTTGGTTGCAAGTGTTGGGTTAGCTCAAAATTTAGCGGCACTTAAAGCACTTGTTTCTGAGGGTATTCAAAAGGGACATATGGGTCTTCAACTAAAATCACTGGCAGTTAAAGTTGGCGCTGTAGACGAAGAAGTGGCACAATTAACTGAGTTATTAAAAAATGAGAATCGACCAGATACAGAGGTTGCAACAAAAAAACTAAATGAATTAAGAAAAAAAGGGGATAATTAAATGGTTGAGATTACATTACACCAAAATACACAAAATTTAATTACTACAATTAAAGAACAATTTGATGGAGAAATTAAAATTCAATATGGTGGCGAAAAAGTTGGGTTTATTAAGCATCAACAAGTAGAATCTCGGTTAGAAGATGGAAATTTCATTATTAATGTGACTGATATTACAGCACCTGATTACTTGATTTCGCATGAACTATTCCATTTTTTCTTGCAACTTAATCAGGCACCTGAATTAATGTTAAAAATGACAACGGATGATTTTAATATCGACGATAAAATCAATGCGACGGCTGTTCAACTTTATGATACGGTTTTACATGGGACTATTTTTAGATTACAAGAAGAAAATGGGTTTATTGATGATAATATTAGAGAATTATTCTATCAAGGAATCTTGGCAACAGTGACTGCTGAACCTAAAGAAGGTAGCGGCCCAGATGAATGGGGAATGTACCGATTAATCACACTTTTAGATGCTTTGGTGTTCTTTCAAAATGAAGATATGGAACAAATTACTGAAAAATTCTTAGAATTTTACCCTATCGCAACAGATGCTGCACTTAAATTATTGGAAATCTTAACATCTAATGACTTACGTGCACCTTTTGAAGCTCGCCGAGCAACGGTTGCCTTATTTAAAGCCTTCGATGCACAACTTGAAGCGTGGAAATTACCAAAAATGTACTTAAATACGTTTGCAACGTTAACACCAGTTTTCAGTGAACGTCAATTAAAATTAGAAGTACGTCAATTGTTTGATATTATGCATTCTGAATTTAAAAGTAATGTTAATTTTGCGTCAGCTTATGTTGGTATTCAAAAGAATGATCAACAAAATGCATTTGTTATTACAGTACCTAGAAATGCGGATTCAAAAGAGGTTATTTTACGTACGTACGATATGACAGTGTTAGAATTAATGCAAACAATTAAGATGCGCTTTATAGTTAGAACTGCTGAATAATGATTGATTTAGCAAAATATAATCTAGCTGTTATCACAGCTGGAAACAACATTTTATTATTAAATCGTTTGAAAAAACCATATGTTGGTCTTTGGAATGGAATTGGTGGTAAACGTGAACCACAAGAATCTGAACTTGCAGGGATGCTTCGTGAATTATATGAGGAAACAGGAATCAAAATTACCGATTCTCAATGTAGACCAACGGGTTATCTTGAATGGTCAGTGGACGACGAATATCAAGCTACAATAGCGTTATTTCATATCTCTTTACAACAACCATTTGGAAAACAATATCCACAAAGAACACGAGAAGGTATTTTAGCAGACTTTCCAGTTGAATGGGCTTTGAATAAGCAAAACGTCGGACTAACACCTGATTTAGTTCCTGTGTTACCCTATATTTTAAAGGATGAATTTCATCGATATTTGACAAATTTTAATGGTTCACAATTAGTTGATTTTAAAATTAAATTATAGTGAAGGACTGTTGTAAAATGATTGAACACAGTGAAATTTTTACTCGATTAAATAATCTAAAGACTAGATTACAATGGCTAACTTATTTTCAGCGGTTTTTTGACTTCATTCTGTTTTACTTTGGTTTTTCTAGTTTTTTTGGTGGAAATCCAATAACGTTATTTGGAACAGTTTTCACAAAAGGTGAAGGGTTACTACTAACGTTGATGGTTGCGGCGATAACGTTTAGTATCACGGCACTGAAACAAGATCCAAGACGGGTTGGGCGGATTTTAATTACCATTTTAGATGGACAGCTATCTGAAAAAGAAATTATGATTATTCGTCAATTTCAAAAATATGCACGCTAATTTTAAAAGAGATAGTCTATGTTAAACTCACGGACTGTCTCTTTTTATTGCTTAAAATCGGCTGAAAACTATGATATACTGTTAAGGAGTTTATACAGAACGAATGTTAAAAAACACATGAAATACGATACGGAAAGGGTCTTAAAAAATGACAGAAAAACCCACATTTTATTTAACAACACCAATTTATTATCCATCTGGTAAATTACATATTGGAAATTCATACACAACAATTGCGTGTGACGTCTTAGCACGTTACAAACGCCAAAAAGGATATGATGTTTTCTTCTTAACGGGAACAGATGAACATGGTTTGAAAATCGAACAAAAAGCTGAAGAATTAGGGACAACACCACAAGCTTATGTCGACGGTATGGCTAGTGATATTAAAGAATTATGGAAAACCCTTGAAATTACAAATGATAAATTTATTCGAACAACAGATGATCAACATGAAAAAGCTGTGCAATATATCTTCGATAAATTACTTAAACAAGGCGATATTTATTTAGGAGAATACGAAGGCTGGTACTCTGTTTCTGATGAAGAATTCTTTACAGAATCACAGTTGGCTGAAGTTTTCCGTGATGATGACGGTAAAATGGTTGGTGGTAAAGCGCCAAGTGGTCACGAAGTTTCATTAGTTAAAGAAGAATCATATTTCTTTAAAATGAGTAAATATGCAGATCGTTTACTAAAATATTATGAAGATCATCCTGATTTTATTCAACCAGAATCACGTAAAAATGAAATGATAAATAATTTCATTAAACCTGGTTTGGAAGATCTTGCTGTATCTAGAACGACATTTAACTGGGGCGTAAAAGTTAAAAGTAACCCTAAACATGTTGTTTATGTTTGGATTGACGCTTTAGCAAATTATATTACAGCCTTGGGTTATGGTTCAGATGATACTGAACTATTTGATAAATATTGGCCTGCAGATGTTCAAATGGTTGGTAAAGAAATCGTGCGTTTCCATACGATTTACTGGCCAATTATTTTGATGGCGCTCGATTTACCTTTACCAAAACAAATTTTTGGTCATGGTTGGTTGTTAATGAAAGACGGTAAAATGTCTAAATCAAAAGGTAACGTTATCTATCCAGAAATGTTAGTAGAACGCTATGGATTGGATGCACTCCGTTACTACTTAATGCGCGCTGTACCATTTGGTAATGATGGTGTCTTCACACCAGAAGACTTTGTTTCACGTGTTAATTTTGATTTAGCTAATGATTTAGGGAACTTATTAAATAGAACTGTTGCGATGATTAACAAATACGATGGTGGTAAAATTCCAGCATTAAAGGGTAACGTAACTGAATTTGATGGAGACTTAGGTCAAACAGCTGAAGATACAATTACGGAATATACTGAATTAATGGATAAAATGGAATTCTCAGATGGATTAAATGCTATCTGGAAATTAGTTGCTAGAACAAATAAATATATTGATGAAACACAACCATGGGTTTTAGCTAAAGATGAAGCACGTAAAGCTGAACTTGATAGTGTTATGGTACATTTAGCAGCTAGTTTACGTGTGATTGCTGTCTTAATCCAACCTATTATGACGCATGCACCTAAAGAAATTTTTGAACAATTAGGTTTAGACACGGCAGATATGGCTATTGAAGAATTAAACTACTCTGATTTCCCAATGGACAGCGTCGTTGTTGAAAAAGGAACGCCTATTTTCCCACGCTTAGATGTTGAAGAAGAGATTGCCTATATTAAAGATCAAATGACAGTTTCAGATAAGAAGAAAGGGCGTAAAGCAATGGCAGTTAATGATACAGAGGATTCTTTAGATTGGAATCCAGAAAATGTGGCTCTAAACTTAACATTACCTCAAACGACATTTGATCAATTTGAGCCAAATGAATTAAAAGTTGCTGAAATTATTCAAGTTGAAAAAGTACAAAATGCTGATAAACTATTGAAATTTAGATTAGATGCTGGTGATCCTGATCATCGTCAAATCTTGTCTGGTGTAGCAGAGTTTTATCCTGAAACAGATGTCTTATTAGGAAAAAAAGTTGTGATTGTTGCGAACTTAAAACCGCGTAAGATGAAAGGCGAAATTAGCCAAGGAATGATTCTATCTGTAGAATACGATGGTAAATTGAAATTAATTACCGTTGATGAAGATATTAAAAATGGCGCAATTGTAGGCTAAATAAAGTAAGGACTGGAAACAAAACTTGGTTTTGCTCTAGTCCTTCTTCATTTTACTGCTAGAAAGGAGAGGTATCCCTTGGAAATATTTGACACACATACACATATTAATTCTGATGAATTTACAACGGAAATTCCTGAAGTTATTGAGCGTGCAAAAGCATTTGACGTGACTAAAATGGCAATTGTTGGATTTGATCAACCAAGCATTTTGAAATCACTAGAACTATCAAAAAGCTATCCTAATTTATATTCTATAATTGGTTGGCATCCAGAAGAGGCAAAAACCTACACACCGGAGACTGAAGAAGTTTTGATAGAACAATTACAGTCGCCAAAAGTTGTCGCAATGGGTGAAATGGGCCTAGATTACCATTGGGATACGTCTCCAATTGAAACGCAGAAAAAAGTTTTCAAACGTCAGGTTGAGATTGCGAAGGCGTTAAAATTACCAATTTCTATTCATAATCGAGATGCCTTTGAGGATGTTTATACAATCCTGAAAGAAGCTGATATTCGTGATATTGGTGGCATTATGCATAGCTTTAATGGTGATGCAAAATGGGCAGAGAAATTCTTAGACTTAGGGATGCATTTATCCTATAGTGGTATTGTGACTTATAATAGTGCTAAAGAAGTTCATGAAGCCGTTAAAGTGACACCAAGCAACCGAATTTTAATTGAAACAGATGCACCATATTTAACGCCAGAACCTTATAGAGGTCAGCGCAATGAACCAGGATACACAAGATACGTCTTGGAAGCTGTCGCAAAAATTCGAGAGAGTTCAAGTATTGATATGGCAGCGGCAACATTTAAAAATGCCGAAAACTTATTTAGGATAGGGTAATATGCAGAAAATTAGAGAAGTAATCGTAGTTGAAGGTCGCGATGACACAAAACGTATCCATTTAGCTGTTAATGCAGATACGATTGAAACACGTGGCTCAGCTATTAGTGACGAAACGTTAGATCAAATTGAACTGTTGCAAGAAACTCGAGGCGTAATTGTATTTACGGACCCTGATTTTTCTGGTGAAAAAATTCGTAAAACTATTTCAGCACGCGTTCCAAATGTACAGCATGCTTTTCTGAAAAAAAGTGAAGCTGTCCCAGATCATAAAGGGAGTTTAGGCGTTGAACATGCTTCAGTTGAAGCGATTCGTGAAGCGCTAGATCATTTGTATACAGAAATGCCTGATGGCGAAACATTGATCAGCTTAGAGGATTTACAAACGGCAGGATTGATTGCCGGACCGGATGCCAAAGCTAAGCGTGAAAAATTAGGTGAGTATCTCAAAATTGGTTACACAAATGGAAAACAATTATACAATCGATTGAAACTATTTCAAATTTCACCAGAAGAGTTCGTCGACGCATTGCAAGAAATTAACGAGACAATAACGGAGGAAAAACATGGCTAACAATGATGTGCCAGACATTGCTTCACCTATTAGAACTAAAGCAATTATGGAAACTTATGGTTTAACTTTTAAAAAGAGTTTAGGCCAAAATTTTTTAACAGATAAAAACGTACTAATGAATATTGTGGACGCCGGAGATATTACGGCTGAAGATGACGTTATCGAAATCGGACCTGGTATTGGGTCATTGACTGAACAATTAGCAAGACGTGCACATCATGTTTTAGCAATTGAAATTGACCAAAATTTGATTCCTGTACTTGGCGAAACACTAAGTCCATATGATAATGTTGATATCGTGGAACAAGATATTTTAAAAGCTAATTTACCAGCGTTAGTAGAAGAACATTTTGATGGACAGCATCCATTAAAATTAGTCGCTAATTTACCTTATTACATTACAACGCCCATTATCATGCATTTACTAGAAACGGCGGTTAAATTAGATAAAATCGTTGTTATGATGCAAAAAGAAGTGGCAGAACGAATTGCAGCTGATCCAGGTAGTCGTACATATGGATCACTAACGGTAGCCGTTCAATATGAAATGGATGCTGAAGTCGCATTCGTTGTTCCAAGAACCGTCTTTATTCCACAACCTAATGTTGATTCAGCTATTATTGTTTTGAATCAAAAAGAAGGCGACGTTGAACGCCCAATTAGTGAAAAGGTCTTCTTTAAATTAGTTAAAGGAAGTTTCCAACATCGACGTAAAAGTTTATGGAATAATTTACAATCAATTTATGGTAAAACACCAGAAATTCGTGAAGCGTTACAAGCAGCATTGGATGCATCAGAAATTTCTGCTCAAATTCGTGCTGAAAAACTAAGTATTCATGAATTTATTGTTTTATCTAACAATCTTATCAAAGTAGAAGAGAAATTTAATTAACTTCTTATTGAACTACTGATGTTCGATGTGGTATAATTGCAAATCTTGTGAAACTATGGTATGATGTTTCACATAAGAAGGTGAAGCCCATCATGCCAGAAACTTTAGCCAGCATCAAAGGTACGCTAGATGCCCAAGTCGGAAAAAATTTAACGGTAGTTGCTCAAGCCGGTAGAAAGAAAACTACAGAACGTAAAGGGATTTTACGCGAAACATTCCCAGCTATTTTTGTAGTCGATTTAAACCAAGATGAGAATTCATTCGAGCGCGTTTCATATAGCTACACAGACGTATTAACAAAAAATATTGAAATTGATTTTGAAGATTAAAAATAAGTATAAAAGCCTAGGTAGGGATGTTTTTAGAACATCTTAACTTAGGCTTTTATTTTTAGAAATAATTAGTATAATTAGAGTTAATTAAGGACTTATAGGATTAGGTGAGAACATGGAGATTCGTGAAAAAGCCCCAGCTAAAATCAACTTGAGTTTAGACACCCCATTTAACCATCAAGATGGTGAACAAGAATGGCGAATGGTGATGACATCAGTTGATTTAGCAGACTACTTACATATCAAATCGCTAGACGATCGAACGGACATTACAGTGGAAACTGATAGTGGTTTTTTACCGTGTGATCACCGAAATTTAGCCTATAAAGCAGCAAAAATTTTACAGGATAAATTTCAGATTAAAAAAGGTGCCCAAATACATATCAAGAAGCAAATCCCAGTTGCTGCTGGGCTAGGTGGCGGTTCATCAGATGCAGCAGCCGTTTTACGTGCTTTGAATCAATTATGGAAACTCAATTTATCTTTAGCAGAGTTGGCAAAAATTGGTTTAAAAATTGATTCTGATGTGCCTTACTGCGTTTATAGTAGAACGGCTCATGTAACGGGTCGTGGTGAGAAGATTGCTATTTTAAAAGACTTACCCCCTGTTTGGTTAGTGGTTGCAAAACCTAAGATTAGTGTTTCAACACCAACTATTATTAGACAAATTGATTATACGCGACTCACTCATCCAAATGTAAACGCCGTTGTGAATGCAATTGAGGACGACGATATGGATGCCATAATTGATAATCTAGGTAATGCGCTTGAACCGATTACAGCTGAACGTCATCCCGAAATTACACGTTTAAAAGAAAAAATGATAAAATTTGGGGCAGATGCAGCAGAAATGAGTGGATCAGGCCCAACTGTATTTGCGATATGTCGTAAAAAAAGTCGAGCACAGCACGTCTACAATAGTTTAAAAGGTTTCTGTGAAGAGGTCTACCTAGTGAGACCGTTAAGTTGATTTTATTGCGATAATTAGCATAATTTGTTATGTTGAAGGCATTAAATACAACTGAAAATGAGGGACAACTTGTGGAAGCCTTAATTGAAATTGACTATACAAATGATTTTGTAGCGACAGATGGACACTTAACGGCGGGAAAACCTGCTCAAGAGATTGAAGCTCGAGTGATAGAATTAATGAATGAGTTTGAACAAAAAGGTGATTATGTTGTTTTAGCAACTGATATTCATTATGAAAATGACCCATTTCATCCAGAAACTAATTTATTTCCACCACATAATATTGCAGGTACAAACGGTCGTAAATTCTATGGTGAGTTGGAGCCTTGGTATCAGGCGCATAAAGATAAATCAAATGTTTATATGATGGATAAAACGAGATATAGTGCTTTTGCGGGAACGGATTTAGATTTAAGATTACGAGCTCGGTCAATTGAAACAGTGCATTTAATTGGTGTTTGCACAGATATTTGTGTTTTGCATACCGCAATTGACGCATATAATTTGGGCTATAAGATTGTCATTCATGAAAAGGCGACAGCTAGTTTTAATCAAGCTGGACATGTATGGGCACTGTCACATTTTAAGGATTCTCTGGGTGCAGAAATTAAAGATTAGTGGATTTAGTACAGCTATTGTTGGAAGAGAGTGTTGTCACTTTGTGATAGCACTTTTTTTTATTAAAAAATTGGAGATAATGACTAATTAAGCGACTAGTTAAGAACGCATCCTTCTATTTACATACTACCTAATATAGGTTAACTTTATAACTAAGACATGATTTAATGTAGCGTGTTAGATTAATCTAATTTGCAAGAAAATGGGGGATTGTCTTTGGGAGAATAAAAGCCATATTTGGGGAAAGGTATGGAGGAAACATAAGTGTTGATAGTTAGTTTATGAGTAACAGATATTGAGTACATATATAGAAAAAATAGGGATGTAATGAAGGATAAGTTAAAGTCCTAAAAATTACGAGGTGAAGATATGAAAATTTGTTCGAAATGTGGGTCTCAGAATGAAAATGATGCATTATACTGTGATAATTGTGGGCAACCGTTAGAAAATAAAAATGTTGCTCCTATGAAAACATGTCCGCAATGCAACATAGCAAATAAGGTTGAGGATCAATTTTGCAATAATTGTGGCTTTAAATTTAATCCGAAAGCGCAAGATACTAATAAAGTAGCAGCGCCAATAGTAAACAATGAAATAACAGAAAAACGAGCTAAAAATAACAACCCGATGAAAATAGTTTTAGGAATTATTTTACTTGTTATTATAGCGGGTGGCGGTTATCTTATAGCTGGAAAGTTAACGCACAAAGATAGTGTACCGACGAAGGAAACAACTACTGCAGTATCTAGCTCAAAAGAAAAGAAAACATCGGAAAAAACGCAATCTTCAGAAAATAGTTTAGTACTAAATAAAGTTAAAATTAAGAATGATATTGCAACATATATGGATGACGTTGATGGAAAAAATTCGGTCTACGTTTCGTTAACAGATGGTAGTGCACCGGTAGTTGAAAATAATCATGCGCAAGGATCAGCCAGCATGATTAAATTATTTATTTTAATTACAGCTTATTCTATGGAAAAAGAAGGGACCATCAACCTAAAGGATAGCTATGTTTTATCAGAATCGGATAAGGTCGGTGGAACGGGAGAAATCCAGAATATGAGCGCAGGTACTAGATTGTCATATAAAGAATTATTAGAAAAAATGATTGATGACAGTGATAATACTGCTGCAAATATTGTGATTGATAAACTTGGTGGATTTGCTTCAATTAATACAGAAATTAAAAAATTAGGCGCAATTAATACAACAATTAAAAGAAAAATGATGGATACAGATGCCCTTAATTCAGGAATCGATAATAAAACGTCAGTAACAGATATGGGTAAAATTCTTAAAAAAATGTATAATCATAAATTAGTGTCTAACCAATCGGATCAGGCAATGCTAGATTTACTAAAAGAAAATAAAAATCTAACTAAATTACCATCGTCCTTACCAACTGGTGTTACAGTCTATAATAAGACAGGCGAATACAACGAATATGGTATTCAAAATGATGCTGCCATTATAGAAAAAGATAAAAAGGCATTTATAGTTGTGGCGATGTCAGAATCGGGAACTGAAGATAAGCAGATTCCGGGAATGAATAGGCTAGGATTAGAATTATATCAAGATATTCTAGAGTAAAATAAGAGTTACCAGATAAAATAATGAGACGCAACATCGTAACTAATGGTTAGTTATGATGTTGCGTCTTTTTGCGCGCAAGATATTAATAGTAAATTATATTTAATTCTAATGATATAGTTCACTTTTAAATTGGAAACGGTTCACTTGCTGACAGGTCGACTTTAAATACAGTTATTATAACAAGATGAACTTATACGAATGACAGCTTAACACCGTAGTGACACTTAAAAAAGTTGACGTAGCTGTACCTAAAATGATATTCTAATATTTGTCGGTAATGGTATTGATTACTATTTAGATTACGATTTGAAAAAATGAGGGAGAAACCATGCAAAAAAAATTAATTTTAGTAAGCATAGTACTCACGATGTTAGTTGTTGTATTGACCGGGTGTGGGCAAGGGGCAACTAAGAAAGAGTCTAATAAATTACAGGTTATCACGACATTTTACCCAGTGTATGAATTTACTAAGGCAGTTGCAGGCGATAACGCAGATATAACAATGTTGATGCCTGCCGGGACAGAACCGCATGATTACGAACCTAGTGCAAAGGATATTAGTAAAATTGCGAGGTCAGATATCTTTATCTATAGTAGTAATAATATGGAAACGTGGGTTAAAAGTTTGAAATCAAGTATTGATGAAAAACAAACGCAGATTTTAAATTCTAGTCATTCAATTAAAATGATTGATGAGAACGAAGAATTGAAAAGTGAAGAGGCTGAATTAGCTAATAAAGAAGAGGAAAGTTCATTTTCATCGACTAATAATTATGACCCTCATATTTGGTTAAATCCTGAAAACGCAAAAAAAATGGTTAAAAACATTTCAAATGAATTAATTCAGCAAGATCCTAAAAATGAAAAGTATTATGTAAAACGAACAAATGCTTATTTGAAAAAATTAACGGAATTAAATCAAGAATATAAAACGACATTTAAAAATGCTAAGAATAAAACATTTGTTACGCAACATGCTGCATTTGCTTACTTGGCAAAACAATATGGACTAACGCAAGTTGCGGTTGCGGGTATTTCTTCGGATGAAGAACCTAGTCCAAGACGTTTGGCAGAGCTACAAACGTATATTAAAAAGTATCATGTAGATACCATTTTTACTGAATCTAATGATTCTAGTAAAATTGCGAATATGCTAGCTAAAGAAACAAATATTAAGGTTAAAGGATTGAATCCAATTGAAGGACTATCAAAAGTTCAAATCGAAAATGGAGAAACATACCTTTCAGTTATGCAAGATAATTTAAAATCGTTAAAAACGGTTGTTAAATAAGGAGAATAGATGAAATATATTGAAGTCAAAGATCTTACCTTTTATTACGATGAAGAACCTGTTTTACAAGATATTAATTTCCACATTGATTCGGGTGAATTTGTCATTTTAACTGGTGAAAATGGTGCTGCAAAATCAACTTTAATTAGAAATGTACTTGGCCTATTACATCCGGCTAAAGGAACTGCTGAAATTTCTAAAACTAATTTAGATAATAAAAAATTACGTGTCGGATATATCCCACAAGAGATTTCATCATTTAATGCGGGGTTTCCGTCAACAGTATATGAACTAGTAGCATCAGGCCGTTACCAACAAAATCGTTGGTTAAGACGTCTGAATAAAAATGATCATGAACATATAAAAAAAGCACTTGAAACAGTTAATATGTGGAACTTTAAGAATCATAAAATTGGTGAATTATCTGGTGGTCAAAAACAACGTGTTTGTTTAGCCCGTATTTTTGCAGCAGATCCTGATTTATTTATTTTAGATGAACCAACAACAGGGATGGATGAACAATCGCGTCACGATTTCTACGAATTATTACAACATGAAGCCCATACGCATCATAAAGGTATCTTGATGATAACGCATGATCATGAAGATGTTTCAGAATATATTGATCGTCACATTAAATTAGTTAGAAAGGAGGACTCACAATGGAGATGTTTCTCGATGGATTCATGCAACGAGCTTTAATTGCTTCACTTTTAATGGCAGTAATTACGCCGTTATTGGGATTATTCTTAGTTTTAAGAAGGCAATCGCTTTTGGCAGATACATTGTCACACGTTTCGTTAGCAGGGGTCGCGTTAG
The DNA here is from genome assembly GCF_056782115.1 of Dellaglioa sp. CoH-56-MRSF-14. The sequence continues at coordinate 20,504 of NZ_JBXAYB010000005.1, forward strand.
GATTGTTTGTTAATATTAATCCAACAATTACCACACTGATTGTGGTTTTAATTGCCTCAGTTTTAATTGAATTTTTAAGCAATTTATACCGTACGTATTCAGAAGTTTCAATTGCCATTATGATGTCTGCCGGACTATCAATTGCCTTAGTTTTAATGAGTTTAAATCAAGGTGCCAGTTCAATGAGTGTACAGCAATATTTATTTGGTTCAATTGTGACGATTAGTTCAGCGCAGGTTATCATTTTAGCAATTTTAACTGTATTAATTGTCGTTCTCTTCCTACTATTCAAAAAGCCAATGTATGTTTTAACTTTTGACGAAGAGACGGCTTTTGCTGAAGGGTTACCGGTTAGATTGATGTCAATTAGTTTTAACGCAGTTACAGGTGTGACGATTGCTATAATGATGCCAATTGCCGGGGCACTACTCGTTTCTGCAATTATGATTTTACCTGCAGCAATTGCAATGCGATTGGGTCGTAGCTTTAATCTGGTTATTATAATTGGTGTGATAGTTGGTGTAATAGGGATGGTTGGCGGATTAATGTCATCTTACCAATTTAATACACCGCCTGGCGCAACGATTACGCTATTATTCATTACGATTTTCATTATATGCAGTATTATTAAAGTTATATCCGTTAGACTTCAAATTAATAAACAAAAATAAAACCGAATATTAACAATCAACAAGCTACTTTTAAAAATAGCTTGTTTTTTTATTAGAAAATCATTAAAAACCGAACGTTAATAATTATATTTTGGCATTTTACTGTTATTATTCGGTAAAACGGGTTATAATGAAAATCACACTTTGAATACTAGATATGTTTAAAAGAAAGGCCTGATATATATATGAAAACAAGAAGAAGCGATCGATTAATTGATATGACTCGTTATTTGCTAGAAAGACCACATACGTTGGTTTCTTTGACGTATTTCTCAAAACGCTATGAATCAGCTAAATCATCAATCAGTGAAGATCTTGCGATTGTAAAACGTACAGTTAGAGAGCGAGGCACGGGAACGCTAGAAACAATTCCTGGCGCAGCTGGCGGTGCACGTTTTATTCCATCTATTGATGAAGCAGAAGCACGTGAATTTATTGAATCAATGACTGAGGAGTTATCAGAAAAAGATCGGTTATTACCTGGTGGCTATGTCTATCTATCTGATTTACTTGGCCGTCCTGACGTTTTACGTCAAGTAGGACGCTTGATTGCAACAGAGTACTTAGACCAAAAAATTGATGCCGTTATGACAGTTGCAACTAAAGGTGTACCCATCGCACAAAGTGTCTCAACATTTTTGAATGTGCCATTTGTTATTGTGCGTCGCGATTCAAAAATTACCGAGGGTTCAACCGTTAGTGTTAACTATGTATCTGGCTCGAGTGAACGTATTGAAAAAATGGAATTATCAAAGCGTAGTTTAAAACGTGGTGCTAACGTATTAATCGTAGATGATTTCATGAAGGGTGGCGGCACAGTTAACGGAATGAAGAGTTTAATCGAAGAGTTTGAAGCAAACTTAGTCGGTATTTCCGTTTTCGCTGAGGGCGCCTTTAGTGGTGACCGAATTGTTGATGATTATAGTTCATTGTTAAAAGTTGATGAAATTAATCATACAGACAAAACCATTCATGTTAGTGAAGGAAATTATTTAACAAAAACATTTAAAAAATAAAAAGTTAATAGATAATTTATATGAAAACTTAATGTTAAATTTAACATTAAGTTTTTTTTAGAAAATTCCAATAATAATTTAAAATCAAGTGTTTTTTAATTTCGAATAAAGTAAGCATATTTATTCGAAATCTTGCAACGCATACGGGTTTAAGCTATTATTAAGGTAGAATATTAGAATATAATTGGAGGAGACTATCTAATGACAGTTGCTAAATATGCCATTATTCTTGCTGCCGGTAAAGGTACAAGAATGAAATCTAAACTATATAAAGTGTTACATCCGATTGCTGGGCGTCCAATGGTTGACCACGTTTTATCGGAAATTGAAGCAAATAATATGGATGAAGTTGTTACTATTGTGGGACATGGTGCTGAGCAGGTTGAAGAAACGTTAGGCAATCGCTCAGAATATGTTCTTCAAGCAGAACAATTGGGAACTGGTCATGCTGTCCTTCAAGCAGAAAAAATCTTAAAAGATAAAGAGGGTATGACCATTATTGCTAATGGTGATACACCGTTACTTACTGCCAAAACATTTGGTGAATTATTTGAATATCATAAAGAAAAAGGTGCTGCTGCAACTGTTCTAACAGCACAAGCAGAAGATCCAACGGGTTACGGTCGAATTATTCGTAATGATATTGGGATTGTTGAAAAAATTGTTGAACAAAAAGATGCCACAATTCAAGAAGCTAATGTTCAAGAAATTAACACAGGTGTGTACTGTTTTGATAATAAAACTTTATTTGAAGCTTTACATGAAGTAACAAATGATAATGCACAAGGTGAATATTACTTAACTGACGTTATGGAAATTCTTAAAAAACAAGGTAAGATAGTCGCAGCTTACCGCATGAAAGATTTCTCTGAATCAATGGGTGTAAATGATCGTGTGGCTTTATCTGCTGCAACTAAAGTTATGCAACGCCGGATTAACGAAAAACATATGCGCAATGGTGTGACTTTAGTTGATCCTGAGACGACTTACATCGAATATAATGTTAAAATTGGTTCAGATACAATTGTAGAACCAGGCGTTTACTTAAAAGGTAATACAGTCATTGGTGAAGATTGTGTCATTGGTGCTCATTCTGAAATTATTGATAGTATTATTCATGATAAGGTAACTGTTACGTCATCATATCTTGAAGATTCTGAAATGGAAACAATGAGTAACATTGGACCATACAGTCACTTACGTCCTCAAGCACATATTGGTGAAGCTGCTCATATCGGTAATTTTGTAGAAATTAAAAATGCAACTATCGGTAAGAGTACTAAAGTTGGTCATTTGACTTATGTCGGGGATGCCACTTTAGGTAAAGATATTAATGTCGGCTGCGGCGTCGTTTTTGTTAATTATGATGGCGTTAATAAACACCATACCAACATTGGTGATCATTCATTTATTGGTAGTGGATCTAATGTAGTTGCACCACTAGAAGTTGGTGATCATGTATTTATCGCTGCCGGATCAACAATTACAGATAATATTGATTCACACGATATGGGTATTGCTCGTGGTCGTCAAGTGAATAAAAAAGGTTATTTTGACAAATTACCAGTAGCTCATGCACCAGAAATTGATTAGTAAGCGAATTCTTATCGGATTTTAACTTGCAATTTACTTGATTAATATTTAAAATTTTAAGTAGGGAAAATTAAATAACTGGAGGCACATATGTCAGAACATTATTTTGATCCAAAGTTGAAAATTTTTGCTTTGAACTCGAATAAACCATTGGCTGAAAAAATTGCTGATGCTGTTGGTGTTAAATTAGGTAAAACCTCTGTAGATCGCTTTAGTGATGGTGAAATCAGAATTAATATTGAAGAAAGTATTCGTGGAGATCATGTTTACATTGTTCAATCAACATCTGCACCCGTCAATGACAATATTATGGAATTATTAATTATGATTGATGCTTTGCGTCGCGCAAGTGCTAAATCAATTAATGTCGTTATTCCTTACTATGGTTATGCTCGTCAAGATCGTAAAGCACGTTCACGGGAACCAATTACAGCAAAATTAGTTGCTGACATGTTAGAAAAAGCTGGTGCAACAAGAATTTTAGCGCTTGATTTGCATGCTGCTCAAATTCAAGGATTCTTTGATATCCCAGTTGATCATTTAATGGGTGCACCTTTATTAGCTGACTACTTCTTAACCGAAGGATTAGATAAAGATTCTGTTGTCGTTTCACCTGATCATGGTGGAGTGACACGTGCTCGTAAATTAGCAGAATTCTTGAAAGCACCTATTGCAATTATTGATAAACGTCGTCCTAAAGCTAACGTTGCTGAAGTGATGAACATTATTGGTACCGTTGAAGGCAAACGTTGTATCTTAATTGATGATATGGTTGATACGGCAGGAACAATTACGCTTGCTGCTCAGGCTTTAATGGATGCCGGTGCAACTGAAGTGTACGCAAGTGCAACTCATCCGGTTTTATCAGGTCCAGCTGTTGAAAGAATTGCAAAATCACCTATTAAGCAATTTATCGTAACAGATTCAATTCAGTTACCTGAAGATAAGAAAATTGATAAATTAGTTCAAATTTCAGTGGGTCAATTAATTGGGGATGCAATCACGAGAATTCATGAAAACAAACCAGTTAGTCCATTATTTAAAAATCGTTTCCATAATGAAAAATAAAGTTAAGAAAGTTAGATAACTAATGTTGTCTAACTTTTTTTGTATCCAAATTTAGGACATAAAAAAACCGTCAGTCCAGGGAGACTGACGGAAAAAGGGAGTAGAGATAATTAATTTCAGGGGAGAAATTAGTTATGAGTTAGATTAATTTATTCGGGGAAATAAATTAAAATTTAAAAGTTATTAATTAAGGTATGAAGTTATAATAACAAGTAGTTGTGAAGAAAATGTGACGTAAAAAGGAAGAAAGTTCTTCTCGTAGTTAGTACGTTAGAGTAGTAAGCAGTCTGTTTACTTGAATATCTTAGGACTTAATAGATCTTACTAAGAATGATAAACAACATTAAAGTGATTTTTTATTAATATTAGCATTAATTTTATATTATATATAAATTATAAAAGTCTTTTTTAACTTGAATATTATTGTTTTGAGTTAATTATTTATATATAATATTAAATGCGTAAGGGAGAATTTTAAGGAGTTTTTATGAAAAAATTAATGTCATTTATTTTAGTTGCAATATGTGTTTTTGGTATAGCAATTTTAAGTTCAGATCGTGTAGAGGCTAACAATCCGAATTATGTTCATCTTGCTAATAGATGGAATGATCCTTGGGACGAAACTTATAGAATTCAAAAGTGGAGTAAAACTGCGTATGAATTAAACATCAAAAAGATATCGGGAAAAATACGTGTGGAAGCTTGGGGACACTCTTATAAGGCTGGTCGTACAGGAAATGTATCTGTTTCTAAAGGAAAAAAATATGTTATTAAATCTAAAGGACAGACAAAATTAACTAATTATTTAGTAGAGTGGTATGGAACAGGAAACAATGCATATATTGTAAATAGTATTCATGCATATGGTAGTGCTGATGGTAATTGGAAACCTGATAGATAAGAAGAAATAATGTGCTCTCTTACGCATTATATTAAAATAAAAGATTGGTGTGAAAAAAATGAATTCTTATTGGCTGTCGCGTATGGCGAAGAAACAATATTTTTATGGCATATTAGTGGGTTTTGCTTTAATAGTAGTTCACGTGTCTATGGATATGTTACCTAATAGGACTTATCTAGATGGTTCTAATTTAACTTTTACTGTGATTACAACATGGATAGGTATAGGTGGTACTGGTAGCGATTTTTCAGCTTTATTTTATTTGTTATTACCTTTATTTTCAGTGATTGGTTTGAATCTAATTGTCTTCGAGGATAAACAAACAGGTTTTATTAAACAATATGTACAAAAAAAGGGAATTATTAATTATTCTATTCATTCATTTAGCTTAAGCTTTATTTCAGGATTTTTGATTGGGATACTACCTTTATTATTGGATTTATTAGTAGCATGGTGTTTATTCCCTAATCAACCATTAGATGCTGTATTAAATAATAATCTGGGACTTGCATCGAATTCAACATATTTTATGAAGGACCTTTTCCAGCAATCATATACGGGGATTTTATTTTATATTTTACTTGCAGGTTTGTTCGCAGGTGTTTTTTCTGTAGTTGCCGCGAGTGTTAGTTTATATGTAAAAACAATTTATAGTGTGGTTAGTTTTAGTTTTTTACTGTGCTTATTTATAAGTGTTTTAGCTGCTGTATTTCCTTTTTATCTTGCTGCACCTTTGTCGCTTCCTATGGTAGGAGGACCCGCGGAGGGCCTACCTCCTTTATCATTTATTATGGGGATTTTGTTTTTGGTTCTCATTGTAGCTTATCTTTTTAATTTTATGGGAGTAAAACGTAATGCGATTATTTAAAATATATTTAAAAACTAAACGGTCTCGTGACTGGGTAATAGATATTCTTACGTTCTGTTTATTAATTATTTTATCTCTTTTTGAATATTATTTATTTTTAGGTAATGAAAAGAATAGTTCCTTTATTGACGTAGTCCAAGGAGGACTACAAAATAGTTTAAATATTGAAAATATAATGATTCTTTTCTTTCCAATATTGATATTATTACCCTTTCAGGGTTCTAAATTTCCAATTATGTATTATATAAGAAAACCTTTTTCTTTTTTGAGAGTACAAGTGAATTACTTTTATGCCATATATATTTGTGCATTTGTTATCTCTGGAATCCTTTTTTTAATTTTAAATAAGGATAATTTAAAATATAATATAAATGGCTATCAGCTAGTTACAATGGTTATTTATTTTATCGCAATGTATGTTTTTTATAATTTAATAGCGTCCTTTTATTGCCTCACAGGAAATAAAATTATATCGTTATTTTTAATTTATGGTTATTATCAATTAGAAATATTTTTGAACGAAAGAGGGATTAGATTGTTTTTTAATCATGGCATAATCAGTCTTGGATATAGTGTTAACACGTTATATTTAATTCAAAATATATTCTTTATACTACTCTTTTTTATTATTTTGGAGGTTTTTCAAAGATGGATTTTATCAAAAAAAGAATACTCTATAAATTGAAGTTTTTCAGTATCTTAGTTTTTAGAAATATTTATTTAACGATTTATTATTCTAAATGGCGTACGGTGCTCATTTTTATTATGCTAACGATGATGATCATATTGTGCAAAAGAGATCAAGTGAGTGGTATGACGAGCTTACTATATGGTGCTTCGTTAGATACTGAGGGAGAATCTTTTCCTTTATTTTGGTTCATCTTTGTGATTTCTCCAGCATTAGCTATTGGAAATTCACAAATGTTACTATGGAAATCAGATTTTAAAATTCTACATAATATTGGATATAAAAATTATTTATTTAGCAATTTATTGATGTTAGGAATTTATAATAGTTTTTTTTATTTTTTGATAGTGATTATAAACGGTTTTGGTATCTCACATTTAGCTTTCTATAGTTATCTATTTATATTTAGTTTCACCTATCTTGTATTGTTATCAACAGCGTCATTTTTATTAGATGATTTTATACTACCCTTAATAGGGAGTTTAGCAGTCATAATATTAGATGTTTATATTTCTCACATATCCATTATAGACGCAACAATGCTCTCTAGATTTAACCCTAATCATAATTCGGTTAACATTATAATTTTATTAACGATTATATTGAGTTGCATCATTATCTCACTTATAAAAATTAAAGATATTGATTTTATTTAAAGAAAGTAGTGTAAAAATGAAAATAATAGAGTTGAAAAACATTTCCAAAAGAATTAAGCAAAAAGATATTTTAGTAGATATCAATTTATCAATTGAAGAAGGAATCGTTTGTGGATTCAGTGGGCCAAATGGTGCTGGGAAATCCATGATATTTAATACGATTATTGGGTTTGTAAAGCCTACTGAAGGTGAAGTTTGGGTTAATGGAAAATATATCAGAGTAGATGAACTTTTTTCAAGCAGCATTGCTTTTTCTATGGATAGTATTGGTATGTTAGAAGATTTTTCAGTTCTTAAAAACTTGGACTTAATTAATCAACTAAATAGTCATAAAATGACTAAGAATGAATTGAACGAAATGGTAACTTATGTTGGACTAGATCCTAATGATAAGCGTGCGATTAAACACTATTCATTAGGAATGAAGAAAAGGGCCTCAATTGCTTGTTGTTTAATCAATGATGCACCTATTTTAATATTAGATGAACCTAGTAATGCACTAGACGATAGTGGAAAAGACTTTTTGCGTCAGTTAATTATCGATCAAAAAGCAGCAGGGAAAACAATCCTTATTTCTAATCATGATAGTGTTTTCTTAAACGAAGTGAGTGATAAAATCATTCACATTTCAGAAGGTAGAGTTATTCTAAAATGAAAAATAAAAATTCGTGGAAACTAAGTCAGAGAGGATTACTTATTTTGGGAGGCATCTGCTTACTAGCAAGCGCTGTATGGTTATGGAATGCTCATGCAGCAGTAACCGAACAATATAAAAACAGTCAAATTAAGAATGTGTTTGTAACATCTAATCATCAAAAAATAGTAAATGAAAAATTTGTATTTACTAAAATCAAGCATCACGTCACTAAAGACTCAGACGAAGCTTACTACAATGACAGTATTGATGTCGATATTGAATCAAAAAAAGATGGTGACTTTCCACTCGGAGGGCTATTTGTTATGAATAGTTCTTATGATGTGACCCAATCTGATATGCTTAATGAAAAAGGTGAATCTGATTCTTCGCTGCATGTCGGGATAAATCATAAGACTTTAAAAGCAATTATTAGAAAAGGCTCTGGTAATCGTTCTTTTAATTTAGTGTTTTTAACTTCGTCCAAACCAGGTACTAATATAAAATATATCTATCAAAGTGATTTTAAGTGAATATCACTAGGTAAATTAAATTAATTTAGACAGTCCCGGCAGGTAATGCTAGGGCTGTTTTTTACTATTCTTAAAGTATTCAAATTCAACATAAAAAACCGTCAGTCCGGGGAGACTGACGGAAAAAGGGAGTAGAGATAATTAATTTCAGGGGAGAAATTAGTTATGAGTTAGATTAATTTATTCGGGGAAATAAATTAAAATTTAAAAGTTATTAATTAAGGTATGAAGTTATCATAACAAGTAGTTGTGAAGAAAATGTGACGTAAAAAGGATAAAATATGATTACTTTTTTTGTGGGGTGAAAGTATAGGATATATAATATTTTAGTAGTTTTTACATAAAGATTTTCTTAGAATAAAGCACTATTTGAGCTGATTATTAAATACAACTTTTCTACTACCCTTTAAAATTGATAAAGTGTATATTAAAAGGTAGTAAATATAGTTTAAGAAAGTGTTGCTATGGTTCTTTTAGCTCAAGAATTGTTAAATTATAACTTATAAGACTGTTTAAGGCTAGCAGAAGGTAAATGAAAATTAAAGATTCATTTGAATTGTTTGTAACCTATCAAGTCTATTCTATAATATTTTGATTGAATAAGGGTTGAATAATTAGTCAATTAATTAAAGGTGAAATAATTTATGGAATTAAGATACTTTATGAAGAGTCTAATTGAATAGGGAGTGATCCATATCCGGTACAAGATTATAATATTATATTAAAAAATTTAGAGAGCCTGACTTTGATTATGCAGGAGAGTTACCCAAAATATCTATGGCTTTTAGTACGTCTAGTACAGTAACTAGTGTTGGGGCAGAACTTGGGGTAACTTTAGTTACTATTTTCATAGTCTTTGTAGGTTCCTTAATAATATAGAAGGAGAAGAATATGATAGAATTTGAGATAAAAGTATTAATATTTTTATTAATTGGTACGCTTGTATTTATGATTTTAAAAATGCGGAAATATAAAAAAGAAATTACCGAACTTAATGATGTGGAAAAGAAGCAACAAGAACAAATAAGTAGATTAGAAGGGAAAAATAATGAATAGTTATGATCTAGTTTATCTTGTTATGCCTTTAGTATTATTTTGTATTTGGATTGCTTTCTACATTTACTTATGTGTATGTTTATATAAATATAAGAAAGCTAGACGAAAAGTAATAATTAGTTCTGCTAAACTTAATGAATTAACAACAAAAAAGATATTAGAACTAGAAAAAAAGTTAAAAAAATAGAATAAAAACTAATTAAAAAGAGAAGTAATCAGAAATCAATCTGGAGACTTCTCTTTTTAATTTATTATAGAGCTAATCGATTCTCAGAATAGTCTTGTGTCTAATCTGAGAATATAACCAATTAGGTTGGGCATTAAACTTAGACTTCAAACGTATATTTAATTAGAGACAGTACTCGTAATGTTAAAAAGGGGGACCAAAATAATCTTAGATTGTTATTTATTACTACAGATTATAACGCTTGAATATTATGATTTTATAGTCGATACACTTTAATTTTAAGGGTATAAAAAAACCGTCAGTCCGGGGAGACTGACGGAAAAAGGGAGTAGAGATAATTAATTTCAGGGGAGAAATTAGTTATGAGTTAAATTAATTTATTCGGGGAAATAAATTAAAATTTAAAAGTTATTAATTAAGGTATGAAGTTATCATAACAAGTAGTTGTGAAGAAAATGTGATGTAAAAAAGATAAAATATAAGTAAAATAAAAAAACTTGATTCCGATTAAAAATCAGAATCAAGTTTTTATTAATTATTATTTAGTCTTCTTTTGCAATTTTTTCTTCAATTTTTTTTGATGCTTCTCGAGGTAAGTCACTATCTCTTTCAGCTAGTAAGTTACGGATATCTTTTAAATATTCTTCTGTAGGTGTTAATGTCGTTTCTGAAGATTCTTCTTCCTTATCATTAGATCTACTTGTTGCATTTCTAAGTGCTGTGATTCCTTTAAGCAACATAAAGATAACAAAGGCTACGATTATAAAGTTAATGACATCGTCTAAAAATTGTCCGATTTTGAAAGTTGTATCACCAATTGTGAGAACGATCCCTGACAAGTCAACTTTACCGACGACAAGTGCAATGATAGGACCAATGATGTTAGTTGTGAAAGACTTAACGATTGTTGTAAATGCACCACCAATAATAACAGCGACTGCCAAATCCATCACATTTCCGCGAGTGATAAAATCTCTAAATTCTTTTAACATGTTTGATGAGTCTCCTTTAATTTGGTTAACTGTATCTTAAAGTATAACGGATTTTATAGGATAAGTGAACTGAAAATTGTGAGTTAATAGGTTTGAATGATATAATCAAAGCACAAATTAAAAGCGAGCGAGGAACTAACTATCATGAAACAGGCTAAAAGGAATGTCACATTTTTATTAAGTGTACTGGCAATCATTACTGCGATTATCTGGATCCGTGTTGGAGGGGATAGTTTTTCTTTATCTAATGTATATTTTTATATTGGCATTATATTAATTCTAGTCGGCATTATATTAATTTTGAGCCAAGCACAACTATTCGCTGGCTGGTTTAAACGACGAGATAAAGGTGAATCTAAAGAAGATTATAATGAACGTAAAATTGATGTTAAAAGTGTAGGAAGTAAAAAAAATCGTCCGCTTAAAATATCACCATTGATGCGTAGTTGTTTTATTGTTGGTGCATTATTGATTTTGATTGCTGTATTAGTGACTATTTAAACTAGGGAGATGATGTCATGAATATTTTTTTGGGTATTATCATCGTTTTGTGTTTTGCTGTAGGAGCATACTTTGTAGATGGTGGATTTGCAGAAAATGCTGGATCATTATATAAACAATTTAAGCAATCAAAGTTATCTTTTAGAGAATTTATGCGATTGTTGTTTAGAAGATAATTCGCCAAAAAAACGGACCTAACTTTGATTATTCAAAGTTAGGTCCGTTTTTAATTTATTTAATCAGCTAATGCATATTTTTGGATTGCTTTAGCAACACCTAACTCAACGTTAGTAGCAGTTACTGCTTGAGCATTATCTTTAACTTCTTGAATGGCGTTACCCATGGCAACACCTAGACCTGCTGCTTGGATCATTGATAAATCATTACCTTGATCACCAAGTGCCATAACCTCGTCTTTGGTGAAACCTAATTTATCAGCCAAGGACATAACGGCATTTCCCTTGCTGGCATTTTTGTTTAGGAGTTCTAAAAAGTAAGGTTCACTTTGAACGTAGTAATAATTATCGGTAATTTTTGCGGGTAATTCCTTAACGACACGTGTAATAACTTCAGGATAATCAATATACATCATTTTCGAAATGACGATATTCTTGTCCATTTCTTCAGGTTTTCGGAAACGAATAGGCATTTGAACTAAGAATGACTCTGCCACAGAATATTCACTGATATCAGCATTAGGTGTATACATTAATGCTTGATCTTCAGCATGAACATGGACGTTTAATTCACGACTTGTTTCTTCGATTATGTTGTAATCATTAATATCTAACGTATGATGAATTAAAACTTCACCAGAGCCTGAAACTTGAACTAAAGCACCGTTAAAAGTAATAACAAAATCATCATCTGATGTTAAACCGAGTTTTTCTAAGTATTTTGTAACGCCTGTTAAAGGACGTCCGGTACAAAGGACAACTTTGATGCCAGCAGCTTTAGCAGCTTTAATAGTAGTAATAGTTTCTGGGGCGATTTCTTTTTTATCATTAACGAGAGTACCGTCAATATCGATTGCGATTAATTTAATTGTCATGTTGTGTATTCTCCTTTGGGTTGATTAAAGTATCATTATTAAGATAAGTTCTAAATTGTGTATAAATGTCAGTGAATAAATCGTTCTCTGATTTTACTAATTCTCTTGGGAAGAAGAAACGACGGTCGCCTGATACTTTACCAGTAATAGAAGCAACGAGGTCACTGACGCTAGATAATTCAACAAGTGAACCATCTTCTTGAGCTAATTCGATTTGGGTGCGCGGCTTATCTTTGGTTGGATCATAGGCATCATAAGGTAAGTCGTAACTGTCATTTTCTGCCGTATAGTAGTCAGGTTGAAAGCCAGCTGATTCAATAAGACGTTCTAGAGTAGGTAATAAATCAACAGTCTCTTCATCAAATTTGATTGATTTAAATGGTTTGCGATCCAGGAAACGGACAGCTAAGTCACTTAAGATATTATCAGTATTTTGACGCCATTCCGTGAAGTAAGTGGTTAAAACACCGTCATCTAATTGTAAATAATCATCTAATGAAAATTCATTTTTAAAAAGTGGAATCAATAATTTTGGTGAATCCTCGGCACTTAAGCGATTATTTTCGTATAGGTATTTAGCCCGATTTAATAAATGACTTAAAATAACTTCCATTGATCTAGAAATAGGATGGAAATAAACTTGGACGTACATTTGGAATCGGCTGACAATATAATCTTCAACGGCATGCATCCCATTGATATCAAATGCAATCCCGCCTTTATAAGGACGCATCACACGTAAAATCCGAGTTAAGTCAAATGTACCATAATTTGTACCAGTGTAGTAAGAATCACGTAATAAGTAATCCATTCGATCAGCGTCTATTTGACTCGAAATCAATTGGACAACTTGTGGATTAGGGTACGTTTTTTGAATAACACTTGCCACTTTTTCTGGGAAATCAGCAGAAACTTTTGCTAAAACTTGATTAATCTCAGTTGATGGATCAGTTAAAATTTGAGCAGTGATAGCTTCGTGGTCCGTTTTGAAAATGTGCTCGAAAGTATGTGAGTATGGACCATGGCCGATATCGTGTAAAAGAGCAGCGCATAACGCCACTAATTTTTCGGAGTCGTCCCATAAACCGTCGCCAGCTTCTTTGCTTGGATAATTTCGTTGGAAATTATCGCAGATTCGACGTGTGATTTCATAAACACCCACGGAATGGGTGAAACGTGAATGTTCCGCTCCATGAAAAGTTAATGAAGTTGTACCGAGCTGTTTAATTCGGCGTAAACGTTGGAATTCTTTAGTATTAATTAAATCTAAAATAACTTGATGTTGCACATAAATGTAATCGTGAATAGGATCACGTAACACTTTTTCTCTAGCAAGTAACGGCGATTGTTCGAGCAATAGAATCCCTCCTCGAAAATTTAGATAGTAAATAAGTTCGTAATACTTCTATTATAACGAACATTCGTAATTTAGTCATGACATAATGATGATTATAGGTAACGACATTCATTTAAATCTAAGTTATAATACAGTGAAACGATAAGGTGAATGGAGGAATTAAGTTGTATGGCAATCACGTTAGATAAACAAATTGCGATCCATTTGGAAACAATTAAAACACAAGAAGGCGAAGTTGAACGCTATGTCATCGAAACAACGGGACAACTCGTTCGTTTAGGCGATGGGATGTATATCAGATATAAAGAAGAAGACGCAGAGTCTGGTAAAAAAAATCCAGTTACCTTTAAATTGCAAGATGATGGTGAAATTCAATTAACTCGAGAAACAGATGATATACGCACAAAATTAATTTTTTTAGCGCAAAAAAAAATTAATGGGGTTTATAAAACAGCGTATGGTCGTATTCCAATTGAAATTGAAACAACGCAATTAAAAAGTCAGTTAAATAGCCAACCAATTTCGGGATCACTTGATATTGATTATCGCTTAACAACAAGCGGTGAATTGTTGGGAGACTATAATATACGATTGCAATTTACGGCATAAAAATGTATGATTAAGAGTAGACTTTTGGAAAGGACGTGTGCTAGTTGGAGCTTAAACAATTCGATGGCCAAAACAAAGACGAGTTATCAATGATCGAGGTTGCTCACGCAATCTTATCGCAACATGGTGACGTCATGGGTTTTGCTGACTTAACTAATGAAATCCAAACATATCTTGGTAAAAATGATTTAGAAGTGAGAGATCGCTTATCACAATTTTACACAGATTTAAATGCTGATGGTAGCTTCATTTCACTTGGAGAGAACTTATGGGGATTACGTTCATGGTATCCCTTCGATTCAATCGATGAAGCTGTTGCTCATGTAGAAGATGAAGACGATGAAGATCGTCCTAAACGTAAAAAACGTAAGAAAGTTAATGCTTTCTTAGCAGATGCCGCTGATGATGATGACGTTATTGATTACAATGATGATGATCCTGAGGACGACGATTTAGATGCAACTTATGAAGATGACGACGAAGATGATGATGAAGATACAGAAATTAAAGGTTATGATAAAGATTTAGATGAAATAGCTGATAGTAATTCTGATGATGAAGAAGAATTACCAGAAGGTATTGAAGATCAATTATCTGAAATATCCGATGAAGATGCAGAAGACGACGAGGAAAATAATTAAAAGGACTTGACGATTTCGTCAAAACCCTGTAATATATTTTTTGGGCGCCTCGCAGGTATTTCTTGCGAGGACAAACGCACGGTTGATACAAGCTCCCTACACTGATTAGATTATTCTACTCGGCTTAGGGGGCTTGTTGTTTTTTATAGACATAATGAACAATAACTATCAGGCCACAAACACAGAATCCCCACAAAAATTAACCCAAAGGAGATTTATAATGACCAAATATATATTTGTTACAGGTGGCGTTGTTTCGTCAATTGGTAAAGGGATTGTTGCAGCATCTCTTGGCCGTTTATTAAAGAATAGAGGCTTGAAAGTTACTATTCAAAAGTTTGATCCTTATATCAATGTGGATCCAGGAACAATGAGTCCCTATCAACATGGGGAAGTTTTCGTAACTGATGATGGTACAGAGACTGATTTAGATCTTGGTCATTATGAACGTTTTATTGATATTAACTTAAATCAATATTCAAACGTAACGACTGGTAAAATTTATTCAGAAGTTTTACAAAAAGAACGTCGTGGTGATTATTTGGGTGCCACAGTTCAAGTTATACCACATATTACAAATACAATTAAAGAAAAAATTATGCGTGCTGGAACAACAACGGATTCTGATGTTGTAATTACTGAAATAGGTGGAACTGTTGGTGATATTGAATCATTGCCTTTCCTTGAAGCATTACGTCAAATGAAAGCTGATGTCGGTTCAGATAATGTTATTTATATTCATACAACATTGATTCCTTACCTAAAAGCTGCAGGTGAAATGAAAACGAAACCTACACAACATAGTGTTAAAGAATTACGCGGATTGGGTATTCAACCAGATATGTTGGTTGTTCGGACTGAAGAACATATCTCGCAAGATATGCGTAATAAATTAGCTAATTTCTGTGATGTTGAACCAGAAGCCGTTATTGAATCAATGGATGTTGATACATTATATACGATTCCTTTAGCGTTACAAAAACAAAAAATGGACCAAATCGTTGTTGATCATTTGAAATTAACAACACCAGAAGCAGATATGACTGAATGGCAAAAACTTGAAACACAAGTTTTAAATTTGAAGAAAACAATCAATATTGCGTTGGTTGGTAAATATGTTAAATTGCCAGATGCTTATATTTCTGTTGCCGAAGCATTGAAACATGCTGGATACACTGTTGATGCTGATGTTAAAATCACAATGGTTGATGCAGAAAAATTAGATGAAAGTAATATTGTTGAAACGTTGCAAGATGCTGATGGAATCATCGTTCCAGGAGGATTCGGTAATCGTGGACTTGAAGGGATGATTCTTTCAATTCAATATGCGCGTGAAAATAATGTTCCATTCTTAGGTGTTTGTCTTGGTATGCAAATGGCATGTATTGAATTTGCACGTAACGTTGTTGGGCTCCAAGGCGCACATTCAACTGAAGCTGTTCCAGAAACACCACATAACATTATCGACTTGATGACAGATCAAGAAGATGTTGAAGATATGGGTGGAACACAACGTCTTGGTTTATATCCATGTAAATTAAAACCAGGAACGGTAGCAGCTGCAGCTTATGATAATCAAGAAGTTATCCAAGAACGTCACCGTCATCGTTATGAATTTAATAACGAATACCGTGAACAACTTGCTGATAAAGGATTGGTTTTTGCTGGAACATCTCCAGATAATCGTTTAGTTGAAGTTGTTGAAATTCCTGAAAATAAATTCTTTGTGGCAGCTCAATACCATCCAGAATTTTTATCAAGACCACAACGTCCAGAAGGTTTATTCCAAGCCTTTGTGAACGCTACAGTTTAATAAATGTAATTGAAAGAGATAATAACAATTTGTTATTATCTCTTTTTTTATGTCTAAAAGGGTTGTATTTAATATGTGTACTATGTATTATAGTACACATGGATGAGGTGAGATAATTGCAAATTAATAAGACGAGTAGTAAACCGTTTTATGAACAATTGATATCAGGTATAAAAGAAGATATTTTTAAAGGAATTTTGCAGACAGAAGACAAGTTGCCGTCAGTTAGAGAAATGGCTAAAATTCATGAAATGAATCCAAATACGGTTAGTAAAGCGTATAAAGTTTTAGAATCACAGGATGTAATCGTGACAGTTAAAGGTCGAGGGACATATGTCAAAGCCAATAATGAGAGCAATCGCGATGAACGACAAATCCAAAAAAATCGTGAGGCATTGTTAGATACGATTAAAGAAGTGACCTATCTCGGTGTCCAAGAAGATGAGATTCAGGGTTGGGTTAAGTCGTATTTTGAAAAGGAGGACTAAGAATGGGATTTGAAATTAAAGGTTTATCAGAGAAAATTAGTGACAAAGAGATACTTAATGATATTAATATGTCTTTAGTCCCAGGGGAAATAGTGGGTCTAATTGGTCGTAATGGAGTTGGTAAAACAACCTTATTCAGATCAATTTCAGGCCAATACATACCAGATCAAGGTGATATTTTAATTGATGATCAATGGATGAAAGAAGATTCATCATTGAAGGAAAAACTCTTTTATTTAGATACACAGAATAATTTTTTAGACAGCTACACAATAGATAAGATTGTCGAATTCTATGAACTCGCTTATCAAACGTTTGATCGTCAAAAATATGATAATTGGGTCACAGAATACAACCTACCTAAACAAACAAAATATCGTCAATTTTCTAAAGGGATGCAAGGATTATTTAATATTATTTTGGCCTTTTCCACTGGTGCACCATATGTTATTTTAGATGAACCACTGGACGGGTTAGATGTAATTGTCCGTAAACAAGTTTTCCAAATTATTATTGATGCCGTTGCTGAAGACCAGCGAAGTGTACTTATTTCTTCACATAATTTAGAAGAATTAGATCGATTAATCGATCGCGCAATGGTTTTAAAAGATGGACATATTGTGAGTGATTATCGTTTGGAAGACACGCGTTCAGAATCACGAAAAGTTCAATTGGTGTTTAAATCAAAAGAAATTCCAGCTTTCATTAAAGAAAATAGCCGAGCAATGAGTATTCAAGGTCGTGTCGTCACTGTTTTATTTGAACACTATTCAGATGAAATTGAAGCTCAAATTGAAGCTGAAGATCCGGCATTATTCGAAGAATTACCGTTAACGTTGGAAGATTTATTCCGAGCAAGTCTTTCGGCTAAAGAAAATACCGGAGGTGGGAAGTAGTGACAGTTAATAGAAGATTGAATCAGATTATTTGGCAGAGATATAAGTGGATTGTTTTATCACTTGTTGCACTTATTGTGGTTGTTATGGGGTTTACACTACATAATTCGGTTGACACTACGGGAATAGACGCGGCCAATCTTACTTATACAGAGTTTGTTCAAAGTGAAAAAGATTCGGCAAAAGCGGATCATCGTAAAATAGGTTCAGTTAGCAGAGCAACATATGAAAAAAATAATATTAAAATAAAAGATGTAAGTATTCATGATGGTACATTTCAAAATGCAAAAACAGCACTAGTTATTTTTAGTCTGGGTGCTATCTTATTAGGGATATTTACTAATATGTATGATATGCAAACTAAATTTAATGAATTTATATTTTCAAGCTCATTTTCTAGAAAACGCATTTTCTTAAAAAAAATTGGTCTAATGTTACTACCTGCCTTACTTACTTTTATTGTAGGTTCAATTATAACAACATTTGTTGCTGATGTAGCTATCTCAGTAAGTAATCCAAATTTTATATCAGATAGAATGATACATTTATTCTTAGATAGTAGTCAATTGATTGCGCTATACAGTGTTGGCCTTGTGGTAGGTGTTTTAGTTCGTCGGGTTGTAGCATCTGTCGTCACTGCGTTGGGATTCACTGGCTCGGCCTTGATATGGTTTGCTTACTTTGAAGGATTCATTTTTGATCAAACGCAAGACATGTCTAATACTTATTATCTTGTACTAGGATTTATATACTTGATTGCTGGGTTATTGATGATAGTGATGGCAGTTCATTATTTCAACAAATTATCATTAGAACAGGATAGTCCTTATTTACAATTCGATTATTTAAAACTACCACTACTCATTTTTACAACGGCTTATATAGCTATTTTAATGGCTGTAGTTAATTATGATACAATTGGGGAAAAAATAGGATATGGCTTGATAAGCGGCTGTATTACAGTCATTGTTGCTTATATTGTTATTTATCGTCCACAAAATATTAGTCAAAAATTGCAACGTATTTTTTCGAAAAATAAAAAATAAAAGTAAAATGGCTACCTATTTCTCTAAGAATAGGTAGCCATTTTGACCTTACAGACTTGTTAGTATGTAATAAAAGGGAATTGTGCTAAACTACTGTTTATAGGAATGTAAAAGCAATTATTGGGAGGGATTCAATTTGAAAGAAATGTTAACAATAAACAATTTAACTAAAAGTTTCGGTAAAAAGGTAGTCCTCAAAGGTATTAATTTTACAATCGCAGAAGGTGAGATTGTTGGGCTTGTTGGTGCTAATGGCGCTGGTAAAACAACCATCATGAAATCAATTCTTGGATTATCAAATTACCAAACTGGAGAAATAACAATTGACGGTAAAATTGTATCAACAACTAGCCATCAAGGGTTAGAAGAAGTTGGTGCCTTAATTGAATATCCTGGTATCTATCCATTTTTAAGTGGCTATGATCATTTAAAATTATTCTCTGAAATCAATACCAAAGAAGAATTAGATGAAATTGTTGCTGATTTGCATATGACAGATTACATTAATCGTAAAGCTAAATCATATTCATTAGGAATGAAGCAAAAATTAGGAATTGCATTAGCTTTATTAAATAGACCAAGATTAATTATTTTAGATGAACCTATGAACGGATTAGATCCTCAAGCAACACGTGATGTCCGCGAACTTGTTTTAAAGTTATCTAAACGCGGGACAGCGTTCTTGATTTCAAGTCATATTTTAGGTGAATTAGAGAAAATTGTTGATCACTTTATTATTTTAAATGAAGGTAAAATAATGAAAGCAATGTCTACTACTGAATTAAGTGATAGTAGTAAGCGATATGTTTTACTAGAGACGACGTCAAACGAGCAAGCTAAAGTTCTTTTAAAGGCCGCTAATTATGAATTGGCAGTTGATCAAACAGTTAAAGTAAAGGTAGACGAACAAGATACTTTAGCAAATATTATCCAAGTGCTCTACGATAATAAAATTCAAATAAATGATGTACGTCATCAAGAACATGATATGGAAGAATCACTATTGAATTTATTAGATAGTAATGACGGAGGTAAGGCTTAATGTTAACTTTAGTTAAACAAGAATTATTTAAGTTAGGTAAAAAGAAATCTACAGCGATTATATCAGCGATATTACTTGTTTTTATTTTTGGGGTAGCACTTTTAACAAAAATATATAGTTCGATTTTCGATCCAGCAAGCATGGTACAAAGTGGATTTGGATCTATTCAATTAATTATTTTCATTTTAATTGCGTCAGCAAGTGTTATTATTGCTATGGAAACACAGTTTGGTACAATTAAGGATTTGCTTTATCGGAAATATTCACGTGGAGCTGTTTTAGCTAGTAAATGGCTTACAATATTAATCTATTCGATTTATTTGAATGTTTTAATATTCGTGGCTTCAATTATAGCTAAATTAGTGCTTTTACCAATGGTATCCTTGTCAGATAAAATAGATAACCAAACGATTGTTATGTCTTTAATAACAACGTTAGTGGGGAATTTTATTAGTACCTGGTTGATTTTAAGTTTGGTATTATTATTGGCTAGTATCTTTAGTAGTTCAGGTGCTTCGATTGCAGCTGGTATTGTTTTTTATTTCTTAACATCTATTTTATCAGGAATCCAAATGTTAGCTATTGCTAAATGGGATTGGATTAAATGGAATCCACTTAATATGATGAATTTAAGTAATCAGTGGGCAGACGGACAGGAGTTTGAAAAACTAACTCAATTAACGAATAACGAATTGATTATAGGTAATCTAGCTTATACGGCACTATTTTTATTTTTAGGTTATTTTGTTTTCAAACGTAAAAATGTTTAAAAAAAGTGTATCGTCAATTAATTTTTGACGATACACTTTTTTTGTCCAATAATTATGAGTAGCTTAAAATGACTATTACTAAAGATACAAGTCAAATACTGCAATCTGTGGAGGTACTAGGAATCGAGCTGAGATTCGAGATGTTCCAATACCACTATTAACATATAATTTTGTATTGTTCTTTAGTGTATAAAGGCCACTAGAGTAGCCACCATCTCCGTCATGATCAGATAATAATCCTTTATTAGTGAAAGGAATACGAATTTGGCCACCATGTGTGTGACCACTTAAAATTAAATCGACGGTATTAAATGAACCATTTGACAAACTAGGTTCATGAGCCATTAAAATATGGTACGTTGAATTGGATTTATCAGGAGCTACTGTCGTTTGGACATCGGGGATACCTAATTGAGAGTCATCTACACCACCCAACCAAATGGATGAATTTCCACCTACATTGATAGTCGTTGAACTATTTTTAAGGACAGTAAAACCACCTTGATTCATTACAGTAGTGTAAACTCTGGCTGCACCGCCACCGTAATCTTTATTTCCATATACTGCGTATTTTCCATAGGTTGATTTAATTTCACTTAGTTTTTGAACAATAGCTGTTACGGGATGGTATTGATTGTAATTGCTGAATAAATCACCTGTAAATAAGACCAAATCTGGTTTTTCTTGATTGATTTTATTAACAATTTTTCCGAAATTTTCAGGTGTATAATCATCTGCTATTTCGACATCACTAATTTGCACAATTTTAAGTTTCTTTTTAGTAGTATCTGCCTTATTTAAAGCAATATTTTTAACGACAACGCGGTAAGGCTCTATTTTAAATGCGTAAAAGGTACATGCGGCACTTACTATTAATAGGATGAAAATGACACTTAATATTTTTTTCTTCGTGATAGTATCATGCCTCCGTTTGATTAGTTAACTAAAAAAACCTACAGTAAGATTTTTAGTCTAAAACTGTAAGTTCTTCTTAAAACCTATATGGTTAGTTTTATTTATGAAATCCAAGAACTAATAGCTGACCAGATAGCGTTAAAAAATGAAACAATTGCGTCCCAAATTTTTTGTAGGAAGTTTCGATTTTCAGCTGTGTCTAATTTGCTGAAAATATCTTTAGCACCATCTTGAATATTTGTTGCAACTTTACTTGCTTGTGATTTGAAATTTGATGAATCTAAAGCACCTGAATCACGAATCTTGATTAACACGGCAATAATATCTTGTTTTTGATTATCAGTAATGACATTTGTTAAGTTATTATTTGTGATTTGGTTATTTACAATAGTAGTAATTTGATTATTTGTAATAGAACTACCTTCTTTAGCCATATCATTTTTAGCACCGGCTACAGCGTTATTCAATTGTGAATCAGTATACCCATCTTTGCTTTTATTGGCTTGTGTAATGTCACTTAAAGTCGACATTTCATTTTGTGCGGCAGTGACTTGTTTTGTATTTAGAGCGTCCCCGTTTGTAGCGAAGGCTGCATAAACACCAGCTAAAGCACCTGATCCATCTATTGGTGTAGCAGAAGTGACATAGATATTGGCATCAGTTACACCAGCTGTTAATGCGGCGTTTTTATATTGGTTTTCTGTAATTGTGGTGATGTTATTTTTACCATTGTAGTCTAAAATTTCAACGTTGATACCAGAACCACTGCTCGTTTTTTGAACCATAGCAGATGACCAGACACCTGAAGTTGATGTAAATGAGCCACCAGAACTATTGAGATATTTAACTAAAGTTGCGCCATTTACGGGTAATGTCGAATATGAAGAACTACCGTTTAAGCTAGCTGTTAAAGTTGAAAGTGTTCCTGATTTTTGTGAATCTGTTAAACTTGTTCCTAATGTGACAACTGGATTTGACCAGTCAGTTGTTGTGCCCGATGTTGATGAAGCTGAGCTTGAATCATTAGTTGCAGCAGAGGCAACAGATCCTAGACTCAAGACAGCTAATGTTGTAAGAGTTACTGTATAAATTAATTGTCTGAATTTCATAATGGTTTGCTCCTTAAATAGCATGTATTTTAATTTTATTATACCTATCTGATGAAGGAATCATAATAATTGAGTTTGAATAATAGAAAAAATTAAGATTTATCATCATTGAGAGATTTCTTTGTAAGTGAGACAATGAGCGCATCATTTAATCTAGCAACATAATTTTGAGTAGTATGGTATGACTAATTTAAATAAAACTAACGACTGAATGGGAGAATAACGATGACAAAAAAGATGACGGATACCTTTAGATTCAGGCGGGGATTGGAATTGAAAAATAGAATCTTAATGGCGCCAATGACCGTTAAGATGAGCTACTATGATGAAGTTGTTACACATGATGAATCAGATTATTATGCACTACATTCAGGCGAAGTTGGGGCTGTTATTACGGCAGCTACCAGTGTCCAAGCAAATGGAAAAGGTTGGGAAGGCTCACTTGCCATCTATGATGATAAGTTTATTCCCGGGCTAACGAGATTGGCATCGGCAATCAAAAAGAATGGGACTAAAGCTATTTTACAAATTTTCCATGCGGGTCGTATGACAAATTCAACGGTACTTAGAGGACAATTACCAGTTTCAGCCAGTGCTGTTGCGGCAGAAAGACCAGACGCAGAAATTCCTAAAGCATTGTCAGAAACTGAAATTTTAGAGTTGATTGAATCCTTTAAATCAGCAACAAAACGAGCAATTAAAGCGGGATTTGATGGCGTTGAACTGCATGGTGCGAATACGTATTTACTACAACAATTTTTTTCACCACACTCAAATAGACGTCATGATGCTTGGGGTGGCACGCTTGATAAGCGATTTAAATTCATTAATGATGTAGTTGATGGTGTTATTGAGAGTGTTGATCAATCAGGTGTAAAAGATTTTATTGTTGGTTACCGCTTTTCGCCTGAAGAATATGAAAAGCCAGGTATTAGTATGGAAGATTCAATGATTTTGATTGATAAACTTGCTGATAAAAAATTAGATTATCTACATATCTCATTAGGTAAGTATAATAGTGTTTCGAGAAATATAAATTTCAATGAAAAATCAAGAATGGATTATGTCCAAGAAAAGATAAATGGTCGTGTTCCATTAATCGGGGTAGGAGATGTTCGGACTCGGGAAGATGTTAATGGTGTTTTGGCTAACGCTGATTTAGTAGCCGTTGGTCGTTCACTCTTAATTGATCCTAAGTGGACATCAAAGTTATTGAATGGACAAGAAGAAACTATAAAAAGAACCTTAGCTAAAAATGATCGGGAAAAATTAATGGTTAGCGATGGTGCTGTTGAATTTTTAAAAGATATGATGCCTGAGCGGTTAGTTGATTAAAAAACAAAACTAAATCTAGACAAATAGTGTGTTGCAAATTTAATTTGCCGCATGCTATTTTTAGTTGCGGCCCTTTCAACTAGCGGTTGCCTGTTGCACCCCTTGCTGTATGCTAATATTTGAGATGTTAAATAGAGGAAAGAAGGTTATAGGGATGAAAATTATATTTGCGGAACAACTCGTTAAAATACGTAAAGAGAAAAAAATGTCACAAGAAGAATTGGCAAATCAATTGTTTGTATCAAGACAAGCTGTATCAAAATGGGAAACAGGAGAAGCTGAACCTGATTTGGGAAAAATTGAATCGGTAGCCAAAATTTTAGACGTCCCTGTAGAAATATTACTTTTTGGTGGCGATGCCAGTGAAAAAAACGTCAGAGTTTAAAACTAGAATTAAACGATTTATAGAAGAAGATGAATCAGATAAAGATTGGCACGAAAATCATAGATGGCGTGAGTGGCAATATAAACCGATTAATAATGGGTGGGAATTCCTAGCTCGCTATTACTGGATTATTTTTGCACTCATTGGCATGATTGCATGGGGGATTATGGGTCTAAAATAGATATGATAATAAAGAAGCTTTCAATACTTGTCTACAAACAAGTATTGAAAGCTTCTTTATTTTACCGGAACAACTTTTATTTCAGTTGAGTCATCATGAATGACAATGTATAACGTTTGAGTTTCTTCTTTATCAAAGAAACCGAGATTAATACAGGGTAAACCATCGATTTCTTCCACGCCAACGAAACGATCCGTAAATATCTGACGAACCATTTTACCCATTTCTTTATGGGCATTTGCTTTAGCGGCAGCTGTTTTAAGTGTAAATCCAGAGTCTAAGTAAGATTTAATTAATCGAATAATTGATAAGGTATGGTAAGAATATTTTCTATTCTGATTTTTATTAGTATTAATAGAATCAATAAAGCCTTTTTGTTCCCAATAACGAATTTGACTCTGAGTGAGCCCAGTTGTTTCGGCAATTTCACCGATTCCGATTGAAAATGTATCATTCTTCATAATAACGGCCATTCTTTTTGCATAATCTTTAATGTTTGCAATATCGTCCATATCTGCCAAACGAATATACCTCCTAAATAAAAATTTATCTAACAATCTCATTGTGATGTTTACTATACTGATTATATATATATTAAAACGTTTGTCAACTTACTTGACATTAAAGCGAGATAGTCTTATATTAGTCTTCGAAGATAAATTAAAGAAAAAGAAGGTTTTAAGTATGGATGGATTAGATGCAAAGGGTAAACCATATAATCGCCCCATGCTAATTGCAATTTTATTAGTAGGGACATTTTGTACGGTTTTGAATCAAACAATTTTAGCAACTGCATTTCCAACATTAATGGATGAATTTGACGTAACAACGTCAACTGTTCAATGGTTAACAACAGGATTTATGTTAGTCAACGGGATTTTAATTCCAGTTAGTGCATGGTTAAGTAGTCGTGTAAATACCAAATGGTTATACATAGGTGCTATTGGTATCTTTGAATTAGGAACAGTTTTAGCATTTATCGCACCTAATTTTGGGGTATTGTTAACAGCTCGCTTAGTTCAAGCAGTCGGTGTTGGGGTAACAATGCCTTTATTACAAACGATTATGCTTTCAATTTTCCCACCCGAAAAACGTGGTGCTTCAATGGGACTTGCCGGTTTAGTTATCGGACTAGCTCCTGCAATTGGACCTACACTTTCAGGTTGGGTTATTGATAATGCTTCATGGCGTGATCTTTTTGGTATGATTATTCCATTAGTAGGAATTGTTTTTGTGGCTTCTTTCTGGTTTATGAAACCGGTCATCAAAACACACAAATCTAAAATTGATGTCTTATCATTGATTTTATCAACAATTGGATTTGGTGGCTTACTTTATGGATTCTCAACAGTTGGAGATAACGGCTGGGGAAGTACCTCAGTACTTAGTTTCCTTGTTGTGGGTGTTATTTTTATTGGTTTATTCATATGGCGTCAATTAACAATGGAAAATCCTTTCTTGGAATTACGTGTTTTTGCTTCCCAAGAATACACAATTGCAGCCGTTTTAAGTTCAATTGTTAACATGGCTATGATCGGTGTTGAAATGATTCTACCAATGTATCTCCAAATTGTACGTGGAGATAGCGCATTTGAGTCAGGATTAACCTTATTGGCTGGTGCTTTAATGATGGGGATTATGAGTCCGATAACGGGACGATTATTCGATATTTATGGTGCTAAGAAATTGGCAACTGGTGGTATGTTCTTATTAACACTTGGTACAATTCCATTCGTTTTCTTAACAAAAGATACGCCAACTTTATACATCACAATTATGTATGCAGTTCGTATGTTTGGGATTTCAATGGTTATGATGCCAACAACAACATCAGGGATGAATGCATTACCAGCTAACTTGATGGGTCATGGAACGGCTGTTAATAATACAGCTCGTCAAATCGCAAGTTCAATCGTAACAGCGGTTATGATTTCCGTTCTAACAAATGTAACAACAGCTGCATTACCAGCTAAATCAATGCTTAAATCGGCACCATTAGATTACAAAACAAAAGCTATTGATGCGACATTAAGTGGTTATCATGCTGCCTTTATCATCGCAGTCGTTTTCTGTGTGGTTGGGCTCGGATTTTCATTCTTCTTAAAATCAAAACAACAAGTTTTAAAAAATGGAGGTAATAAATAATGATTATTTTATTATTAATTCTTTCAATTATTTTATTCTTCCTTACGTGGAACCTCATCCGTAATAATGTACTGAGCTACATTTTAGGTGGCATTTTTGCACTTTGTATTATTCTTACAGGTGGCTTAATTGTTGCTAACTACAGTGCACATTATGGAATGGAAAAAGTAACGACAACTAAGACAGAACAATTAGCTTCTAGTTCTAAAGAGATGGACATGTTACTATATCAGCCTATCGGTACAGATGGATCTGAAAAAGTCGTTATTTATAAAAATACGGCATCACAAAAGAAAACAAAGGCAACTAAGACAGACGATACAACTAGCAAGATTGTTGAAAATGCTAAGAGTAACAAATTAGTTACTAAAGAAACCCGTTGGACTTATAAAGGTAATGGGTATCGATTAATGTTTGGTATCGCTAATAACGATAAAACTTTAGTAAAACGTACGCATACATTCTACGTTAAAAAGAGTTGGACAACATTAACGGTTAAGCAAGCTAAGGCCATGCCTAAAATTGCTAAAGTAGAAGCAGCTAAAATGAATACAAAGGCAGGAAAAGCTAAACTTGCTGCGGATGGTGCTACTTTTGTTAAAGCAGCTGTCACAAATGCTATGATGAAAGATGCATCAATCTCGAAAGCTGATCAAGCTAAGATTGCAGAACAAGCAACAACAATTTTCAAGGCACAAACAAAAGCAAAAGTAATGCAAAACGTATTAAAAGAAGTTAAAGAAATTAAATAAACCGTTATTTATTTAGTAACCACACTAGTTTATCCAACTAATGTGGTTATTTTTTTAAATTAAAACGTGAATTATAAAATAAACAATGCTATAATACGTTAATGGCATAAACGATAAAGGAGTTTCTTTGAATGAAAAAGAAAATTATAATTTGGATTGTCAGTATTTTAGTGTTATTAGCGGTTGCAATTACAGGGGGTAGTTTCTATCTCTATCACTATGCCATTCAAAATACAGAAAAAACATTAACGGGAACATCAAAAGGAACACCAAAGCGAACAATTGAAGCAAAAAAATGGTTGGCCAGTACTAAAAAAGAAAACTGGACAGAAACATCAGCAGGTGAAAATTTAAAATTAGTTGCTGACTATGTACCGGCGGCAACTAAATCTTTAAAAACAGTTGTTGTGGCACATGGTTACATGGAAAATAAAGAAAGTATGGCTTCATATATAAAATTATTTCATGATAATGGCTATAACGTTTTAGCGCCAGATGATCGAGGCCAAGGTAAAAGTCAGGGCGATTATATTGGTTTCGGATGGAAAGATCGCTTAGATTACATTAAATGGACCAAAAAATTAATTGCCGAAAAGGGAACAGATCAAAAGATTGGCTTGTTTGGAGTTAGCATGGGTGGTGCTACTGTCATGATGATGAGTGGTGAAAAGTTACCAACTCAAGTTAAAGCAATTGTTGAAGATTGTGGTTATACAAATGTTGAAGATTTGTTAGCTTATCAATTGAAACTCCAATTCAATTTACCAAAAGAACCATTAATAACAACTTCTAGTTGGGTAACTCAGTTACGTGCGGGCTACTCTTTTGCAGAAGCTGACTCTGTTAAACAATTAAAGAAAAATAAATTACCAACATTATTCATTCATGGCGACAAGGATGATTTCGTTCCTAGCGCAATGGTTTATGACAACTACAAAGCCTCAGCAGGTACGAAGGAATTGTGGATTGTGAAGGGCGCAGGTCACGGAAAAGCGTTCAGTAAGGATCCAGAATTATATACTAAAAAAGTCGTTAAGTTTATGAATGATAATTTAGATTAATAATAAAATCATTTATTTTTTAAATAACATCAAAAAGTGTGGGGGTACCCTCTATTTTTGATGTTTTTTTTTGTCTGTATCATGCTATCATATTAGTTATTATAGATGAACTTTGGGGAAAATAGGTGGGGGCCAACATGAAAATTAATAATAAATTAAAATTAACACTACTAACTTTTGGGTTATTCTTTTTAGTTAATGTAACAAGTATCAAGGCAGATGCGGATTATGATTCTGCAAAAGCATCAGCACCTCGAGCAATTTTAATGACAAATTTATTCCAGACGGGTACTGGTGCTGGAGTAGTAGCAACTAGTGGTATGGTCGAATTAACCGATACCAATAAAGATCCTAATTCGACTAATCTGGCTGCTAAAACGATGGTTAAAATTACGGATGCTAAGAATCAAAAAGCAGCAATTTGGTCAACAGACGAAAATTCATTTGATATTAATACAAGTAGTAAAGCTTCTATGTGGATTTATTTTGGTAGCAAAACGAATACTGCTGGGGATGGGATGGCACTTGTTTTTCAAAATGATGCAAAAGGAAATGCTGCTATTGCAACTAAAGCAGGTGAAACGTTAGGTGTTTGGGGAGACGATTCAGTGGGTACGGGATCCCCCAATAATACTGCTAGAGGCGCTATTCAAAATAGTTGGGCGCTAGAATTTGATACTCATTTGAATAATGGTAATAGTTCAGGAAACGGATTTGATTTAGATCCTAGTTTAGCACCTAACCATATTGGTAGTGGGTATCCAGCTGTTGAGGCAACATACACGGATAATCATACAATCTCTTCTTCAGTTAAACTAAATCATTTAGGCCTTATTAATTATAATGGGTTCTTATCAAATCGGGCATGGCATCATGTGACAATTGATTATAAATCAGTGAGTGCGAGTGCTGGGTCAATGACATATACGATTGATGATAAAAAACCAATTTCAGGAACAGAAGACTTGGATCCTACTGAAGATACAAGTCAGACAGGGCAGACGGCAAGTGTTCCAATTGATAAATCGAAATTTAATTCTACAACGGGTAAAATCCGTTGGGGATTTACAGGGTCAACGGGTGACTCTTTTGAAAATAACTTAGTTATGTTTGAAACTGTACCAGGTCTTGTTAATGCGACTGCGGTACAAACTATGACGGATATTACACAAAATAACAAGGATGTCTCGGCTAATGGAGAAGTAAAAGCTGGAGATAAAGTAAAATTCAACACTACCGTAACTTACGATAGTGGAAAACAATCGTGGACAGGCATAGGTGGATATTTAAAATACCCGGCTAATAATATAAAATGGACTGGGTATGAAATACCTAACGATTTTGGTACAGGAAAATTTCCTAGTAATATCTATGGAAGTGACCCTGCTGGGTTATCCGGCGCGCAAATACCTGAATTATCTACACCTGGACAAAGTTCACATATTTCATTTATCGGTGAAGTAATGCCAGTTGAAGTGGATACACCAGTGACTGTTTCAGCAGGTCAATTCATCGGAAGCAATGCAATGATTGATTCTAATCCTATTAGCTATACGATTAAAGCATCACCAAAAACAGCCTTAACGATTGATGGCCTTAAAGATATTGATATTAATTATGGAACGGATGCGACGATTAGTGGAACGGTAAAATCTAGTTTAGGTGGAACTTTTGCTAAAGGAACAACGGCCAGTGTGACACTTAATGAGGATACAACACCTATTAAGGGTGATGTCGCAACGGATGGTACATTTAACGTAACGATTCCAAAGGACAAACTAACCACTGGCGAATATTCTTATAATGTTCAAGTAACAGATCCAGATGGTAATACGACGCAAAAATATACACAAAAAATTAATATTAAACCCGTTTTAACTTTAAATGATAATAAAGGAACCGTTGTAGCGCCATATACATTGATTTTCCAAGTAGCTGATAATAGTGCAGCGTTAACAACGTACTATAAAGAAGGAAGTACTGGAACACCTGTTGAATTAGAAAAATATACAAATACTAAACCAGGTTCGACACAAGATCATAGTGTAGCACTAGATACAACTAAGTTTGCCATTGGAACGCACGAGTTAACTATTTATTCGGTTGATTCTGAAGGAAACATTTCTAATAACCAAACAATCTCTGTTGTCGTAGGATTGTTGAGTATTTCATCAGATGATTCAATTAATTTTAATAATAAAATACCAGCGAAAAGAAGTATTTTAAACCGTGCTTCAAGCTATATGCTTAAGTTAGAAACGTCAGCAGCTAAAAACTGGACATTGTCTGTGACTGCAGGACCACTAACTGCAGCAAGTGATAAAAGTACTTTAAAGCATTCAACTATTGGGTTTCGTAATTCAAATCAGGAAAACACGTTACCGCTTTCTCCAACGTATGGTACAATAGTGTCTACAGGAGTAGGTCAAGCAACTACGGTTGAAAAAAGTTGGTCAGCAGATTCTGGAATTGTATTGGATGTTGAACCAAGTGAAATTAAAGTAGCTGAAACCTATAGTTCTGAATTAGATTGGACGCTAACGAATGTACCAAATAATTAATAATAAACTTAATTGTCGGTTAAATTCAAATGTCCGGGGGGAGATAGGATTATGACAATATTACGGCTGAAAGCTGTACTTTTTACAGGTGTGTTAGTGACATTAGGGCTTAGCTCTACAGGTGTTAATGCTGATGATTATTCTAACGCAGTGGCATCGGCACCAGACGCATTAGTATCAAATGGACTTTTGACACCTGGAACAACAGGAACACAAAATAATGCAAAAATTGTAACATTCGATGCTAGTGGTAATGTTGTTTCTGAAACAGCAGATAACGCAGATAAATCAATTATAAAAATTACGGATGCAACTAACCAAGTGGGATCTGCCTGGTCTACAGCAAACAATAAATTTAATCTTAATAAAAATAATAAAATGTCAATGTGGATGTATTTCGGTAATCAGGGTGCTAATTCTGGTGATGGGATGGCTTTTGTTTTACAAAATGATAGCCGTGGTCTCAGTGCTATTTCTGGTGGAGGCGAATCATTAGGTGTTTGGGGTGTTGATAAAGGTGGATCAGAATCTACCGTTGCAGGAACAGCTATTAAAAATTCATGGGCGTTAGAATTTGATACACATAAAAATAGTGAGGCAAGCAAGGGTAACGGATTTGATAATTTAAACACTATCCAAGACAATCATCTGGCAAGCAATTATCCTAATCAAAGGGCTACTTATGAACAAAATGGTTTTTTAAGTAAGTATAATAAATTAACTCATGATGGACTACTTGCTGTCGCTGACTTATCTAATGGAAGATGGTGGCATGTGTCAATTGATTATAAATCAACGTCTACAACTGCCGGCTCAATGACCTATACTATTGGAGATAAAGTCCCCGGTACGGGTGATGTATTAGGTGGTGGTCTTGCAAAGACAGTTCCAATTGATAAAAGTAAATTTGCGAGCACTGATGGTCAAGTGACTTGGGGATTTACGGGCGCAACAGGCGGTAACTGGGAAACAAATTTAGTGATGTTTGAAGAAATATCTGATTTAGTTTCTGTTACGGCGACGCAAAAAGTGACAGATACTACCCAGAACAATAAGGACATTACCGCATCAGGAATTGCTAACAGCGGGGATAAACTTAATCTTCAAACAACTTTGAAATACAATGATGGAAAGCAAGATTGGAAAAAAATCGTTGCTTCGTTAAAAACGCCTAATGCTGTGACGTTAGACAAAGAAGGTATCATTAAATACGCCGATGGAACAACGCAAACATTTGATACAACAACTAAAGATGGTGTCATTACATCAAGTCTAAATAAAAACTTATCAAAAAGTAATGATACAGCAACGATCAGTATGAATGGGACAGCTAAAATTGTTGCTACAGATACCAAAGTAACAAGTCCAATTAGTACATTTAATGGTCAAAATACGATAGTAAGATCTCAGCTAGCTACGTTTACCATTAAGGCATTAAAGCAGAAGATGACACTTTCAGGATTGCTTGATAAAACAATTGATAGTGGTCAGTCGATTAAAGTTACGAGTAACGTTAAAACAGATACACTAATGGAAAATGATAACGTTACGATAACAACGATGCTGAATGGTAAAGCCTTTAGTGATAAATCAATGCTATTCAATAAGTTGGGTAGCATTGACTACGCTGAAGTGCTGCCTGCAGATAAGTTAAACGTTGGAAAAAATACTTATACGGTAAGTGTTGAAGATCAATATGGTAATTCAGTAACGGGTCAAGAAATTATCACTGTTAATGATCCAGGTGTTTTAGAAATAGCATCGGTAACGGGTGCATTAAATTTTGGACAAAGTGATATTCCAATACCCAACGAAGAAACAACCTATAGCCCTGTAGAAGAATTAAGTATACAGGTAGTTGCATCGGTACCAGGTACATGGAATTTAAAGCTGACTGGAACTGATGTTGTTGGAGCCAGCGGCACTGTGCTAAAAGATGCATTAATTTACAAAGAAAAAGCGACAGATATTGGGACACCTTTAAAAGACCATTCGATAGATATTGCGGGTGGGAACTCATCTCCTAACCAGATAACTAAAACGTGGGCAAAAGATACGGGAATTCTATTGCGTGTTAAACCTAGCGAGGTTAGAAGTGAAGAATATGATGCTTCAGTGCAATGGAATTTGAGTAATGTACCAACTAAATAAGTAGTATTAGTGAAAAAGGATAACAAAAGTTATCCTTTTTTTATTTATGTTTTGCAATTATTGCCATCTAGGATATTATGGACTATGTAGAGAGAATACGGAGGATAGATAACTAATGAAAATGACCGTTGAACAATTCATGTCCGCTATTGAGTTAGAGGCGTACACAAAGATTTTTTATACTGCCACACCAGAAGATGTCCAAGCGATTGGTGTACCAGAATTATTCGCTAAGTGTTATGCTGATTTAGAAAACAATGTACGGGATGGTAAGCTTGTAGAAGTTCAATTGATGATTGAATATCCTGAAGGTACCGCAATTTTTACACTTGAAGCAAATATCCTTAATTTACCATACAAATATTATAAAAAGTTACCCAGCTTCTTTAATGAAGTAACAGATGAAGCAGAAGTTAATGTCTATCTGATTGTTGAGTCACCAATTCTGAACGCATCTAAATTAAGAATCGATGAAATTACATCTGTGACTAATTATTTAGAAAACCCCAGTGATCATAATATGACAAGCACAACTATGATTGCTGAAAAGATAGCTTTCCTTGAAAATCCACCTATTATTGAAGAAAAAGAACCAGTTGTCGTTGAAAAGAAAAAGAAAGCTCCAGCTAAGAAAAAACCAGCTGTTAAAAAGAAACCAGCAGTTAAAAAGACGACGGCTACAAAAAAAGCGACAACAAAGAAAAAAACGACAACTGTAAAGGCGGCAGCCAAGAAAAAGCCCGTGGCCAAAAAGGTACCCGCTAAAAAGAAACCGGCTGTAAAGAAAGTAACTACTAAGAAAAAAGCACCAGCCAAGAAAACTAAATAAAAAAACGCCGATATTATCGGCGTTTTTTTGTCTAATTATTTAATGAAGAAATAGTAAACGAGTAGCAAGGCACCTAAAATAATACGGTACCAACCAAATGGTTTGAAATCTTTCGACTTGATGTAACCCATCAAGAATTTGATTGCAACAATTGAAACTAAGAATGCGACTACACAACCAAGTAATAAGACGGCTGTTTGATCACCGGTAAAGCTATAACCATTATGGAAGTATTTAACTAATTTGAGTAGACTGGCACCGAACATAACTGGAATTGATAAGAAAAATGAAAATTCAGCAGCAATGAATCGAGAAGTCCCTAATAAAATGGCACCTAAAATAGTTGCACCAGAACGTGATGTTCCGGGAATTAAAGCAAGAACTTGGAAAACACCGATTAGTAACGCTGTTTTGTAAGTAACTTGATTGAATGATGTAATAGAAGGAACAGCATCGGCTTTTTTGTTTTCAATAATAATGAATAAAACACCATAAATAATTAACATTAAGGCAACAACTGGGAAATTATATAATTTCGCATTTAACCAGTCATCAGCAACTAACCCAATCACAGCAGCTGGAAGTACAGCTACAATGACTTTACTCCATAGAGACCACGTATCTCTTTTTTCTAATTGCGATTTTTTTGGAGAAAAAGGATTTAATTTATGGAAATACAACACACAAACTGCTAGGATAGCGCCCAGTTGGATAACAACGAAGAACATTTCCATGAAAGCAGCATTTTCTTTTAGTTGTAAAAATTCGTCAACTAAAATCATATGTCCCGTTGAACTAATAGGAAGCCATTCTGTAATTCCTTCGACAACTCCCAAAATAATAACTTTTAACATAACAATAATATTCATACAAATAGATTCCTTCCAAAATTTTATTTAACTGCTCTAGTATACCTAATATGAAAATTAAAAACCATAAAATTAAATAAACCTTATGCTTTTAGGCATAAGGTTTATTTGTGAATATAAGATTTTAGTTAAGATTAATTTTATAGGGCTTTTTTGTTACCGCGACGTGCAATTGCAGGGAGGATTAAACCTAATGCAACTAAGACAAGTGGTGTGACAATATTAAGTGTTAATTGGAACAAGTAGTTAGAAGGGCTATCTGAGTAGTTTAATTTAGGAACAACTCCTAGGATACAAGCGAATGCAGTGAATAAGAAACACCAAGCACCAACAATGTAACCAACGACAGGATTCTTAACAAACTTGTAACCGGCTTTGAAATTCTTCAATTGTTTGTTTAATAGCATGTAAGCGAAGAATACCCAGAGATAACGCATAGGCATGACAACCGCATTTAGGTTCAATAACCATTTGTATAATGCGTTCATGTTACCAATCCCGATTGCAGGAATGATAATTAAAATACTAACTAAAACACCAGTCATGGCATAACCATTAACGGGAGTTCCTTTTTTATTAAGTTTTGACAAGCTTTTAGGAATGAAGTTTGGATCAGCATCACCTAAAAGAATTTTTAATGGTGCATCAATTGAGAAAGCAAGCGCTGAAATTTGAGCCATCGCATTGGCAATTGCGTATAGAATCATGAATAAATTACCTACGTGATAGAAACTACCAAGACGTAAGAAACCTTCGTAAGGACCATTTGTGATTAAATCATCAGGGATGTTAGTTCCGTTAAATAAGAATCCCATAGCGAACGAACCTAAAATAGCACAGATGGCAACCATTGCGGCCAATGCTAACATTCCTTTTGGAAATTCTTTAGCTGAGTTTTTTGTTTTATTAACATAGGGAGAAATCTTTTCAGCACCACCAACAGCGAAAACTAACATTGAAATCGTTGTGAAGTAGGCGAAGTTAAAGTTAGGTAGATATGATTTAATGGCACCCATATCAGGTGTTTGAATTTTAGCATGCGTCATGAATGGCGCTGAAACTGCCAACAAGATGAATAATAATGACATAACGAACATTGCTGTTCCGGCAACACTACCAATTCGACTTAAAGTAGCAAGTCCCTTTGAGGCAATCCATAAGAAGAAAATGAAAATGACTAAGCCCATAAGTGAAACGGTCATAGCAGAAGTTTCATTAACGAAATTTCCGTTACCTTTGAATAACCAACTAAAGGCAATTAAAATACCTTGTGGTTTTTGTGCTAGGTAAGGAATATGTACGACCCAATAAGTCCAAGCTGCATAGTAGGCAAGTCTCTTGGTTGAAGTTTCTTTCACCCATGAAGACACACCACCGCTGGCATCTTTAAATGTTGAGCCTAATTGACCAACAATTAAAGTATAAGGAACAAAGTAAAAAATCATGATTAAAATCCAAGATGTAATAACAGTGAGTCCTTGGTTAGCAAAGTTGTTAAAGACATTTGCAAGTCCCCAAACGGAAACGAATGCAATTAAAGCAACGTTATACCAACGTAATGTTTTTTCTGATTCTAGCAAAATAATAGCCTCCATATGGATAAAATATTTTATGATACTGGTGCAGTGATAGCTATGGTTAAGTATAAAGAAAAATGAAATAAAGTACAATCAAATTTTGTGATACATACTATAAGAAGTAAATATAATTATGATTAAAATGTCAAAAAAACACATCTAGGTCGCAAATGTTGAATGTTGTCTACCGAATATAGATGATATTATAACGGTAATTGGTTAACGACATAAACTAAAAAGAGAATCCTGGGGGATTATTATGAAACCAAAAAATAGAATTGTGATAGGTAGTTTGTGTGCGATGATGTTGTTCGGGGGAACAGCGTTGAATGAAACTATATCAGCAAGTGAACAAGAAGAAGCAACTAGTTCAAGTATTGCGACTATAAAAGAGCAAACTTTAGAAAATGTATTAAGTGAATCAACAGAATCAAATAAGGCAGATTCTAGTAGCTCAAGTAGTAGTGTATCTGATGAAAAAATAGATTCAGAAGTTGATACGACAAATGCAACAAGTTCAGAATCAGCGTCGTCTACACTATCTAGTGAAAAACTAGATAGTCAAAAAGACGAAAAGAAACAAGTAGAACAGGCTAAAAAACAAAGTAGCACAACACGTACGTTATTTGATGATTATAAAAATGCAGAGATTGTAGGGATGTTTCTGGGTGGAAGTAAAAAAACGATTAGCATTGACGATGTACTTAGCAAAGAATCAACAATAATGCCTGCAGATGCAGCGTTAGCTGACCTATTTTATAGTCAGGATGATGCGGGTAATGGAAATAGCGTTGATGGCTCAGGAACACCAGAAGGATCACCTGGGTACTATCCTGCCGTATCTTTAGATAACTACGTATTCAATGTGCAAGTAACCAAACCAGATAGTACGGCAACAATTTACGCACCTTTTCATCCAACATCGTATGATCCAATAGAAACACTCATGCAAGCACCAGTTACAATTAAAAATTCTGATCTAGCAATTGGGGAAAATAAAGTTGAGCTTACAGCTACAAGAGTAATAGGTGGGGGAACTAGTTTTCCAACTAAGGGAACTATCATTGTAACCATACCAAATCCTAAGATTAAAGTAGATGCAATTGCAGGCGATAAATTAGACAGTACGACTAATACGGATATCCCAGTAGTTGATGTCGCAAGTACTGAGTACCCAGTGAGCTACACGGTGAATAGTGATCATGCAACGACCTTAACAACTCAAATTACAGATTCTTATGGTGATGTAGCACACACCAGTCAATATAAGGAGGAGTACGATAATAGTAAAACGCTAGGTAAAGATCATACTAATACGATTAAGATGACCGACTTGACGGTTAAACAACATACAATAACCGTCACAACAACGGATGATCAAGGTAATGCGACTGTTAAAAAATTCATCCTTAATGTTAAAAAACCAACTAAAACGTTAAAAATTAATAGCATTAATAATTTAAATTATGGAGATAAAATTAAAATACCAAATGAAAAAACCAATTTAACACCATTAATTGGTCTTAATGTGGACCTTTCAGCTGTGGATGCCGGTAACTGGGTGTTGACTGTAAAATCAACAGGATTAACTGATGATCCAGATGCTTTGGTCTTTAAAAGTGATGCCAATGCTACAGAGCAAATCATTAATGATGCTGGCATAACCGTTTTATCAGGTAATGGTGTAAATGATACAGGAAAGGAGTTTAACGATGATGGAACCGGTATTTTGTTAAAGGCAGATCCATCAAAGCTTAGAGCAACTGCCTATAAAGCAGACTTGAATTGGACATTATCAAGTGTCCCAGTAAAATAACGTCAAAAAATGACACCTAACACGTAAATGTTGGTCGTTTTAAATGAAATAATTTTGGTATTATAATTTTATAGAAAAGAATAACTAAATAAGAATTAAGTAATTATGACTGTCAAAAGAAAACACTTAACCATGAAATATTGACCGTTTTTAGGTCAAATATCGACTATAGTGAGTGTATACGAAAAATGGGGGAAACAATGATGAAAAAAACTTTATTAACAACAGTAATGATTAGTGGTGTGGTATTAGGTTTCGGAACAATAAGTAAGGTATCTGCAGCAGATACTGCTACATCAAAAGATACAACGGCAAGTGCCACGTTTACAGCTGGCGGAATAGATCCAACAGATCCTAATAGTGCATCATTGTCAATTACAAATGTCACAAGTAAAGTTGATTTTGGTAAAGAAGCAATTTCTGCAGCGAATACTACATTAAATTCAAATAGTGGTATTAATGTAAGTGTTAGTGATCTTCGTGGAACATTTGTTGGTTGGAGCGTTAAGGTTAGTGGTACACCATTTATGAGTGTTGTAGATACTGTTGCTGATCCTACAGCTAAATCTGTAGAACTAGAAGGTGCTACATTGTCACTCCCTGATGGTACTGCATCGAATAATATTGGTGACGTACCTGAGGTAACAGCAACAGCTACAGGCAACGTCTTAGATGGTGGTGCAACAATTAGTGCACCTGTTGACAAAGGTGCAGGGGAAACTACAACAAGTTATGCACAAAAGGGTATTAACTTAGGGGTTGTTGGTGGTACAGCACATGCTGCTGCATACTCAACAACATTAACTTGGACATTGACTGACGCTCCTGCTTAATTAGGTTAGAGTCGGGTGAAATATTAAAAAAATTTGGGGGAAATATATTATGAAAAAAAGTTTAACAAGTTCATTATTAGCAACAACAATTTTAGGTGCAGGTTTAGCAGTATCAAGTAACGTAAATGCTGCAGATACTGTCTTACCAGATAGTGCAACAACTGACGGTTCAGTAACATTTACACCAGGTACAGATCCAACAGACCCAGTTGACCCAACAGACCCAGTTGACCCAACAGATCCTGGTGATGGTGGTGGCGGTGAAACAGGACATGCTGGTCCTTTAGCAATTGTATATGCAACAAAGGCTGTAACATTTGGGATTCCAAAAGATGATGGAACTGGTTCTGTTAGCACTACTGTACCTGTTTCAGCAAGTAAACAAGACCTTAAAGGTAGTAACTTTATTTCTCTTCAAGTTGCCGATACTCGAGGAACAGATGCTGGTTGGACATTATCAGTTAAAGCAGATCAATTCAAAAGTACAAAGTCTGGCGAATTAGCTGGAGCTGTCTTAGCTTTAGGTAAAGGTGATAATACCTTAATTGGTACCGGTGCTACACCAACACCTGCATCAGCTGCTGCAGTTGCAGCGGTTACTGATGGTGGAACTGTCTTATCAGCTAAAACAGGCGAAGGTGCTGGTTTAAATGCAGATAAGATTCGTGCAGACAACATGACTTTGACAATTCCTGCAGGTTCAGCTAAAGCTGATACTTATGCAACAACGTTAAACTGGAGTCTTTCAGACGTACCAGCTGTTTAAATTAAATAACAAATTCGGGGGAAATAAATTATGAAAAACGTATTAACAAGTGCATTATTATCAGCAACAATCTTAGGTGCAGGCTTAGCAGTATCAGGTAGCGTAAACGCTGCTGATATGACACCTGCAACAACAACAACTGGTGTTCAATTTAAAGCTGGCGATGAAGGACAAGTTATCCCTCCAGTTGACCCAACAGATCCAACAAAACCAACAGAACCTGGGGATAACGGTAATACTGGTAACAGTGGTAATCTTGCTATTATCTATGCTACTAAAGCAATTAGTTTTGGTACTGAAAATGAAATTACGGCAAATACGGTTAACTTAACGTCTGATACAGATGTTGCAGTTGAAGTTGGTGATGTTCGTGGAACAAATGCTGGTTGGACTTTATCAGTAAGTTCTAAGCAATTAGCTAACGCTGATGAATCAGAAAAACTTGGCGGCGCTGCAATTAGTTTAGGCGCAGGTGCTGTTTCAGTTGGTAATGGTTCTACAGCTAACCATGCAGTGTCATCAGCAATTGCTGATACAACAACTTCTGGGGTTGTTCTTGGTGCTACAGCAGACGCTGGTGCAGGTATTAACGTTGATAACATTAAAAAAGAAAATGTTAAATTAACAATTCCAGCTGGCGTTGCTAAAGCAGATATCGCGTATGCTTCAACGTTAACATGGACTTTATCAGATACACCAGCTGTTTAATTATTTACAATAAAAAAGATAGAATTATGGGGGATTAGATTATGAAAAAAGGTTTAACAAGTGCATTATTAGCAGCAACAATTTTAGGTGCAGGTTTAGCAGTTTCAAGTCATGTAAATGCAGCAACACTTGCTCAAGGTGCATCAACTGATGCTAGTGTTTCGTTTAAGGCTGGCGATGAAGGACAAGTAATCCCTCCAGTTAACCCAACAAACCCAACAGACCCAACAGATCCTGGTGATGGTGGTGGAACTGGTAATAGTGGTAACCTTGCTATTGTCTACGCTACAAAAACAGTAGACTTTGGTTCAGATATTGAAATTCCTACAAAAGCATTGACTGTTAAATCAGCAAAAGATCTTGCTATTGAAGTTGGGGATGTTCGTGGAACAAATGCTGGTTGGGCACTTTCTGTTCAAGCTGACCAATTTAAGAGTGGTAGTGATGAATTAACTGGTGCTGTTCTTTCAACAGGCAAAGGTAAAGTAGTTGTTGCTGAAGCAACAACTGGAACAACTACAGCTGTTTCAAATGCTGTTACAGATTTAACAACAGCTGGCGTTGCTTTAAATGCTGTTAAAGATACTGGTAGTGGTGTTACTGTTGATACACTTGCAGCTGGAGACATTTCATTAACTGTCCCTGCTGGTGTTGCTAAAGCAGAAGCTTACTCAACAAAAATGAACTGGACACTTTCTGACGTACCTGCTTAAATAAGTTGTTTAAAAAGCATTATATGGTGGCAATCACTATATAATGCTTTTTAACAAGAATCTTTAAAGTATTCCTTGGGGGAGGTTAGTCTCATGAAGAAAAAGATTATGATTATAGCAATGTTACTTTTGGGAGTTGTCATGCTGAATACTAATCAAATGGTTAGTGCGGCAACAACCGAAGCCGGTTCTACGAATGTGACTATCGGTTTTAAAGAGAATACCAAAGTGACACAACCAACTAGTGTACCTGAAAGAAAAACGACTGTTAATCCTGAAAAAGACATAAAAGGCTCAGTATCATCTGTAGGTGGTATTTTACCACAGACAAATGAAGAAAAATCTGTGATGGTTGTCTTAGTAGGATTCGTTCTAATATTAGGAGCACTACTATTATTCTTTATTAAAAAGGATAAAAAAGAAAATAAAGGTTAAAGAAAAGATAAATCAGAATAATCTGATTTATCTTTTTTATTATCTTCTAACTAAAAAAGGTCTTAAGTATTTGTGAATAAATATGTTAAAATTTATAAATAGCGTTTTAAGTAAACATTTAGGAGTGAATTATTTTGGATAATCAAGTTGTTGAAGGACAAACCATTTCATTTGATGATATTAGATATGGATTAACTTACCATAATTGTACGATTGAGGCTTCTTTTGAGACAGTACGAGTTGATTCAGTCACTTTTGATCATTGTACCTTTGAACAAACTGACTTTGTGCGTAGCGAATGGTTAGATACTGTAATTGATCATTGTGAGTTTTTGAACGCAGAATTTAATGAAAGTTATTTTTTTAGAACTGAAATTAAAAGCTGTCGGATGATGGGGTGTGACTTTTCTAATCGTACTGTTTTTAAAGAAACGACATTTAGAGATTGTCAGTTAAGCTATTCTAATTTTAGTGTCGCTAATTTCCAAGAAGTTGAATTTAGACGTTGTGATTTAAAAGAAACCAGTTTTCAAGCGGTTGAAATCAAGAAGAAATTAACATTCCCTGAAAGTAATATTGAAGGTTGCGATTTTATTGAGACCAACATGAAGTCTGTGGATTTCTCTGAGAGTGAATTTGAAACAGTTATACTGGATCCTAAGCTGGTTCGTGGATTAACGATTAATGCTTACCAGGCAACAATTTTAGTTGCTTTATTAGGTATTAAATTGAAGTGAGCTTACAATATTGTAAGCTTACTTTTTTATTTAATGATACATTATAGCTGACGAATACTGGTATACCAATTGGCATACAGGATTAAATAACTATTACCTGAAAAGGACCCTAAAACCATCAAATAATGAGCGTTTATAAGAAATTTATGGATAATATTAATTCTATTTAAGCGTATACTATAAGTAATAAAGATAGAGAATGGGGTGCGGGTTATGGGGATTAATCATAAAAAAATAAATTTATTAGTGTTTGTTTTAGCGGCGACTTTCTTAGCTACTTTTTCAAGTGTGTCGGCAGAAACAGATTATAATTATGCAATACAGACCGCGCCAAGTGGGATCACTTTGAATGGTATATTTCAACGCGGAACTGGGGCTGGTGTATCTGAAGTTAGTAAAACAGTTAATTTAACGTCTGGAAATGTCATAACAACGGATGCAAATGCTGCTACAAAATCGGTCGTAACAATTACTGATAATAAAGATCAAAAGGCAGCTGTTTGGTCAACTGATGGTAATACATTCGATTTGAACAAAGATTCAACAGCGTCAATGTGGGTATATCTTGGTAATGGAGGCGCTGCAGCCGGAGATGGTATGGCATTAGTATTACAAAATGATGCTAAAGGAAATGCAGCTATTTCAACTGGTAGTGGTG
The DNA here is from genome assembly GCF_056782115.1 of Dellaglioa sp. CoH-56-MRSF-14. The sequence goes on from NZ_JBXAYB010000005.1 coordinate 64,117, forward strand.
AAACATTAGGTGTTTGGGCTAATGATATACTACCTGAGGGTATTTTTGGAACAACATCAGGTTATAGTGATGTTTCGAAACTAGTTAAAACAGGGATACAAAACAGTTGGGCGTTAGAGTTCGATACCTTTAATAATGGGGGTCAAACTTCCGGGAATAGCTTTGATTATACTGCTGTCACAGGTAATCACATAGCTAGTGGTTATCCTGCAGATACTAATAGTTATACACGGGATAGTAAAGACTCGGGTTTTTTTCCAATACACACCGCCTATTTTTACTATCAAAATCACCTTGGGTTAATTGATTACGGAGCAAATCTATCTAACGCGTTATGGCATCATTTGACGTTGAAATATTCTGCTGGAACGAGTACAACAGGCTCTATGACTTACACAATTGATGATAAAAATCCAAAAACAAATGTTATGACAACAGGTAAGAGCGCGACTGTGTCAATTGATAAGGCTAAATTCAATTCGAATGGCGCAGTTCGTTGGGGATTTACTGGATCAACGGGTGGTAGTTATGAAACTAACTTGATAATGTTTGAAAAAGTTCCAGGTTTAGTTGATGCAACTGCAACTCAGACAGTAACAGATACAACTCAAAAAAATAAAGATGTTACTAATGATGGTCTAGTACACTCTGGAGATTCATTAGATTTTGTAACAAATTTAAAATATTTAGGTGGTAAACAAGATTGGAAAACAATTAGTGCTGGCTTGAAGGTTCCCAATAATGTGACGTTAAAAACGGGAACAATTACTTATTCAGGGGCAGCAACGGACTCAGAAACCATTGATTTAACAAAGATGTCAAATGGGGCAATTGTTAAGGTCCTTAAGAATGATTTATCAACAGCTAAGTATTCAAGTGCAAAAGTAACACTTACAGGAACTGCTGACAAAGTTGCAGCCGATACAGTTGTTAATAGTCCAGTAAGTGAATTTTCTGGATCTAATGCGGTTATCCAATCAAATGCAGCCAAATTCACAATTGGAGGCACACGAACATTAACGATATCAGGAATTAATGACATCAAGGTTAATCAAAATGAAGCAGCAACTATTGCCGGAACAGTAGTTTCAAGTCTTGGGGGAACTTTCCCAGCAGGAACGACAACTGCAGCAATTAAAGTCAATGGTAGTTACTCAGTATCAGCTAACGTCGGAACAGACGGTAAATTTAGTGTTAGCGTTCCAAGTAGTCAATTAAAGGTTGGTAAAAACCCATATACTGTGATGGCAACTGATCAATATGGGAACCAAACAACGTCATATACGGCTGATATTATTGTGAACTCTAATAAACCAACGTTTACTTTAGATGATAGTGGTACAACAGTGAATGCGCCTTATTCTTTGAGTTACCATGAGTCTGATGATAGTGCAACCATTAAAACGTACTATCAAGAAGGGTCAAATGCACCTGTTTTAATGGAAACATATGATAACGTAAAAGCTGGTCAGGACCATTCTGGAACTTACAAATTACCAGATAACTTAGCAATTGGTAGTCATGTTTTAACTGTTTATGCTGTCGATACAGACGGTAATAAATCTGACGTGAAAACTATTACTGTCGTTGTTTCAGGTAAAATGGGACTAACAACTAACGGTAGTTTAAATTTTGGGACAACTAAAATTCCAGGAAAAACGACAATATTACCTCGTCAAACTGATTTTTCTGTAGCATTAGAAACATCATTACCTGGGACTTGGCAGTTGTCAGTTTCAGCAAGTGATCTTACTTCAGATAGTAATACAATTAAAGATGCGATTGTGTATCGAGCAACAGCCGGAGATAAGGCTCAAGTTTTAGGTTCGGCAAGTCTTGAAATTTTGTCAGGAACATCAACGACAAAAACGACAACCGTACCATGGGACAAAGATGCGGGTGTTTTGGTTAAAGCAGATCCAAGTGAAATCCATCGCGGTTCATATACAGCCCAGGTAAAATGGGTATTAAGTAACACACCACCTGCATAAAAAATAAAGGAGAGACACTAAACTTTTTAGTGTCTCTCCTTTATTTTTAAATTTCTTTCGTTAAAGCAATGATTTTATTCACGGTATCATCTAAAAATTGAATTGTTTGATTGAGAGGTTCATCCGTAGTGATATCAACGCCTGCAACTTTAGCTGCTTCAATTGGGGCTAATTCGCCACCTAATTTTAAGAAGGCAAGCCAAGCTTCTGTCGTATTTTCTGGATCTTTCAATAAGTTCAAGTGTGCTTGTGTTGAAATGGCAAGACCTGCTGAATATGTGTATGAATAGAGGCCCATGTAATAGTGTGATTGGCGCATCCAAGTTAGTTCAGCACCGTCATTTATTTCAACATCTGGTCCCCAGAATGCTTCAAGGACATGACGTTTAATTTCACTTAATTGATCACCATCAAATCCTTGTCCAGCGTCAATGAGTTGATAAACTTCACGTTGGTAAGCTGCTTCAAGTAAATGGGTCACAAAGTTATGGAAATAAGTATTCGTTAACATTTTTGAATAAGCAAAACGTTTTAAGCGAGGTTCACTTGATTGATTTTCAATTGAACTTGTTAGTAATAGTTCATTGAATGTAGAAGGCGCTTCAACCAAATAAGTAGAAGGTTCACTACCCAAAATTGATTGGTTATCCTGTGTTAAAATGGCTTGCCCTGCATGACCGAGCTCATGAATTAAAGTATAGACATCGGCTAATTCGTTCGTCCATGACATTAAAATATAAGGATGTTTGCCATAAGGAGTTGTTTCAAAGCCACCCGTTTCCTTACCAATATTTTGTGGAAAATCAACCCAACGTTCTGGGAATGAACGAGCAACCATGGCTTGATAGTCAGATCCAAGTGGCGCAACTGCATCGTTGACATATTTCTTAGCTTCTTCAATTGAAACTTCTGGTGCGAAATCAGGATCTAAATCGATTTGTAAATCAGCAAAGGTCATTTTATCTAAACCGCGAACTTCTTTGACATGTGCAGCGTATTTTTGCATAACAGGTGCTAATTTAGTCATGATTGTATCAATTTGACGATTGAATAATGAACGGTCAACTTCTTGTTCTGCTAATAAGTAATCAAAAACTGAATGATAGCCACGTAAAGTAGCAATTCTTTTCTCCATAGATACTTGATTATAATAGTTAGCCGCAATTGTATGCTTATAATGATTTAATGTTGTTGAGAAGCTTTTAAATGCTGCATGACGAATAGCTGCGTCTGGATTGTATTGGTACGTATTTTCATATAAAACAAATGACATTGGATATGTCACACCATTTACTTCAAAATCAGAAAAGTCCATATCAGCTGCTCGAGTTTGACCGTAAACTGATTCTGGTGCAGAAAAATTAGGTTGGAAGGTCGCAAGGACTTGTTCAACCTCAGGACTTAACTGGAATTCTTTTTGTTTCTTTAATTGACGAATATAAGCTTTTAATTTTGGATTTGTTGCAACAACGTCGTCCAATAATTTAACTGGATTTTCTAGTAATTCAATATCAAAGAAAACCAGTTTTGTCGTAATTTCGGCAGAAAGTGCTTCAAAATCGCGCATTAACTGATTGGCTGTTGCATCAGTAATATCAACTGCTTGCTGTAAAAATGCATAATGTTCAATATGTGATAAGCGAGTGTAAATATCTTCCAAGTCATTGAAGGCGGTACTAATTGGAGCTAGTTCTCCTAAATGGCTATGGTAAGTAGAAACAAAGGTTTGAACGAGGTCACGAACTAAATCGATATCCGTCTGGAATGCAAGATCATTTGGATAAATGGCTGTTAAATCCCATGTTAGTGCTTCAGGTACTTCATTTCTATTAACTAGTTGGTGAGTTTTTGTCATAATCGTAACCTCCTAATGTTTGTATGGTTAGTATTGTATCATTATATAGAATTAAATGAGTAAAAAAGGATTATAATATAATTTTTTGATAATCTTCGATTAGTACAAGTCAAATTAGTGGTTTAATGCATGGTTATTTGAGATTATGAATTAAATAAAAGGAGGTAGAATAAATGAAAAAAATAATTGTATTAATTATCGCTATTCTATTAGTTGGCGGCGGGTACTTATACTATAGGACTAATTACTCAACTCAGGATTACTACACACAGATAACAGAAACAGGTAAAAAAGTGGTTAAAAAGGATCAAAATGGAAAAACGTATGCCGATTATAGCTATAATCAAATGGCTTATAATACTAAAAATGAAGCTAAGAAATTAACGTTTAATGGGAATAAAGAAAGACCGTTACGTCAAGGCGCCTATTTAAAATTAGCCTATAATGAAAAAAAAGGTGTTATTTCATGGGAAGAAGTTTCAAAAAAAGATCTACCTGTAAAATTAAAATAGAACCCAAAAAAAAAGACTGTAATGAAGAGGATAGTTATCTTCATTACAGTCTTTTGTTATTTAAAAATAACTATCTCTTAGGAATAGCTATTTTATTCGTGAGGGCATTATTTTGAGTATTTCTCGATTAAATCATCTAAGACAAGTAAGTCTTCTGCTTCGTAACGTTTACGGTAAGCAGCGATTTCTTCAGCTGAGAAATGTTTTGGATCGACAGCTAAATCTTCAACAGGGATGGCACGGTCGTCAGTGATTTTAACATCAATAACAACAGGACCTTCTGCTTTTATAGCTGTTTCAAATGCGGCAACTAATTCGTCATGTGTAGAAACTGAGATACCAAGCGTACCCATAGCGCTTCCGACTTGTGCCCAATCTGCGTCATTGAAATCAATACCATAGAATGGTTGACCTTCATCTTCTTGTTCATCTTGAATGAAACCAAAATGTTGGTTAGAGAAGACAATATTAATGACATGTTGTTTGTATTTTACTTGTGTTAATAAATCTTGAACAATCATAGCAAATGCGCCATCACCGACAAGGTTAAAGACTTGACGGTCAGGGAAGGCTGATTTAGCAGCAATTGCTGCACCCATACCATAACCCATTGTTGCAAATAAGGCAGATGTTGTGAATTTTTGTTTAGGATTCATATCTAAGTAACGTAAGCTATTCATTGTAACATTACCAACATCAACTGCGAAAATGTCATCGCCTGTGGCATGTTTGTTGATTTCTTTAAAGACAGAAGCAGGTTGAAGTGGTGTTGTTGTCTTGTCCTCAAATTTCTTGAGGTAAGTACGCCAGTTAGCCATATCTTCAATAGTTGCATCGAAGAATGGACGACTTTCAACAGGAGCACCAGCTAATTCAACAAAGCGAGCTAATGTTTTCTTAGCATCACTGAGTAAAGCGACATCAACTGCATGACGTTTACCAATTTTTGATGCATCAATATCGATTTGGATAAATTTCATATCGGGTTTTAAGACTTTTTTAGTTTGTGAGAAAGGTAAATCAGCTCCTACAAAGACAACTAAGTCAGCGGCAGCAATTGCTTCATCAGCAGGTTTTGTTGCAACTCGGTAAGTTGACCCTAAGTTAGCACGATAACTATCAGGAACAGTTCCTTTATTGATAGCTGTAATAATTACAGGCATTTTAAAATGTTCAGAGAAAGCAATTACTTCATCAGTAGCACCTTTTGTACCAATACCAGCGAATAAAACAGGTTGTTTAGCTTCTTTAATAAGTGCTAAAGCCTCTTTAATTTTTGAATCATTTGGTTCAGGTAAAATAGGTGTTGTGTAATTGTGACCTGAAGCGTAATAACTGTCAGCGTCGATATCCATCCAACCAAAGTCATTTGGAATTGTAACAACTGCTACACCTTTGTATTGGTAAGCTGTTCTGATAGCTTGATCAATTACACGAGGTAAGCTTTCTGGAGTCATAACTGTTCTATTATAGACAGAAACGTCAGCAAACATTGGATTTTCGTTCATTTCTTGGAATGAATCCATGTTCATTGCAGATGAAGCAACCTGACCGATTAAAGCAAGAACAGGAACATGGTCTTGTTGTGCGTCATATAAACCATTGAATAAATGTGTTGCCCCAGGACCTGCTGAACCAAAGACAACCCCAACTTTACCAGTTAGTTTTGCTTCAGCGGCAGCAGCAAGTGCCCCAACTTCTTCATGACGTACTTGAACGTAATTAATGTTTTCTTTTTCTGATTCAAGAGCACGCATTGTTGTATTGAATGATCCACCGGGTAACCCATAGACATTTTCAACTTTCCAATCCTGTAATACCTTTAACATTGCAATTGATGCTTTAATTTTTTCTGACATAATATAAATCCCCACTTTCATTTAAATAACAAAGTATCTTGTACCATCTATTATTACACTTTATGGTACCGTTTACAAATGAAATGTATGAATAAAATAAATTTTTTTTACGGACCTATTTTCTATATGAAATTTAATCAATATAAATAAAAAAGCATCATCAGAAGTTGCCTTCTTGATGATGCGAGTAGTGTATAGGTCATTATTTTCGAGTTGTGTTAATTGTTGAATTTGTTAATAAAGTATTGCCCGTTTCTGCTTTAACTAAATCTAAGGCAGATCTAAGTTTATCGGTAATACGTTGCTTCTCTGGTGTATCAGCGACTTCAAAAGCTTCACCGTTAATCATGGTTCCAGTTCCTTGTAGGTGATCAGATTTTGAATGGTGCGTGGCAACACGATAGCTAGTTCCTAGAGTCACTAAATCATCAAATGATAAATCTGTTTTCAATTGAGAAGACATCGTGTCTAAGAATTTTTGATTTAATAAGTTTTGTAAGTTTGTACTCTGTAAGGCAACAGACATGATAATCTGGCGTTGACGTTTTTGACGGCCATAATCACCAAGTGGATCCTCATGACGCATTCGGGCATAAGATAATGCATCTGCACCATTAACATGAGTTTTAACACCTTTTTTAAAGTGTGCACCTTGATAGGTGAACGATAGTGGTGGTGTGACATCAACGCCACCAACCGCATTAACTAATGTTTCGAGTCCGCCCATATTAATGGTTGCATAGAAATCAATAGGGACGTTCAAATATTTCTCGACTGTTTTAACAGCAGAAGCAGGACCACCATAAGCATAGGCAGAATTTAATTTACTTGGGAATTCTGATTCATAACCAGAAACCGCAACTTCTGCATCTCGGGGTAAACTGACTAACGTCATTGATTCCGTTTTAGGATTTAAAGTTGCGACAATTAAGGTATCTGTTCGACCGCCAACTTTTGCACGGCCTAACGCACCATCATCGGTTCCTAAAAGGAGAATTGAAATTGGATAGCCTGATTTTAAGACTGAAGAAACGTTTCTAGCTTTAGCGACTTTTGTCGGCGTATAAATTGAATCAGCTGCTTTTTTTGCGTTTGCGTAAGCTCTGTATGCATAAATACCGCCACCGACCAAAAGTAAGAGCAATAAAAGAAGAATTAAACGACGACGTTTTTTATTTGGTTTTTTCTTACCATTTTTTGGCAACGATGAGTGACGATTTTTACTTGGATTAGAAGTGGAATCTGCAATTGATTCCTGCTGATATAGTTCTCTACGAGTAGGCATAAATATAAAATTCCCTCCAATTAGTAATGACTAAATTATTTCTTATCAGTTCATTGTTCTTCAATTGCGTCTACCTGAGTCGTCGTATGTTTAACATTAAACCAATCAATGTAGTTACGTTTAAACTCAATAATCTTAAATTCAAAAGCATCAAACTTGATGACATCATTTAATTTAACTTTATGATTTTCGAGAATGAAACCTGCTAATGTAACACTTTCAGATGCTTTCATCGCTTTATTTTTAAATTTAAAGAAGCGTTCGAAATCATATAAAGTCGTTTTACCACTAATATTATATGAACCATCATCATTTTTGATAATGTATTCACTTGAAACGTCATCAATTTCATCTTTAACCGTTCCAAATAATTCTTCATAAATATCTTTATCCGTTACAATACCACTTGTACCACCATATTCATCAAGGACAACAACGATAGGTGTTTGTTTACTAATCATTTGGCTTAATAATGTTCTAATAGGTGTTGTTTCTGGTACTGTAATAATTGTTCTAAGTAGTTTACTAATTAAGACAGTATCATCAATCTCAGCTTGTCTAACTAAATCGTAGATATAGACGTAACCAAGAATTTTATCTTTATCATTGTTAGCAACTACTGGAAAACGGCTATAACCCTGATGTAAATAATCTTTAACGACATCGTGCACAGTATCTGTAATATCTACGACATAAAGACTTGTTCGATCGACCATAATATCTTTAGCAATTTTGTCATTTAAATCAAAGGCACGTTGCATATAGACATAATCATCTCTATCTAATTCACCACCTGAAACGGCATTTTGAGATAAAGATAAAATTTCTTTTTGAGTAAAAACTTCACTATTTTCATCAGTTGGCGTAATACCAATCATTTTAGCAACACGTGTTGCTGAGTTATTTAATAACCAAACTAATGGGTAAAAGGCAAGATGAAAGTAGCGTAATGGTGTTATAACAACCATTAAAACTTGAACGGGCATATCGATACTTAAGTTTTTAGGCACAATTTCTGTGTAAACCACTTCAACGTAAGTAAGGATTAAAACCCCGATAATTGCGCCAATGATATTTAACCCTGATTCAGAAGCAAAATGGAATAGTTTAAGCACATCTACAAGTAAAAATTCAATGGTTTTTTCACCAACCCAACCCAGAATAATACCAGCAACACTGACACCAACCTGTGTTGTTGAAAGGTATTCATTCAAATGGTTAAGCATTTTTAATGCTCTTTCTTGTTTTTTTCGATTTCCAATACCTGCTTCGATATCAGCTTCGATGGCACTTGGACGTGCTTGGACAAGTGCAAATTCTGCGGCAACGAAGAATGCTGCTGCAAATAATGTCACAAAGATAACAATCAAATTGATGATAACTGTACCGCTAGACAATTTTTGTGTCCCCCATAATTAAGTTATATTTTTAAGTTCGTATCTGTCTATTTTACCATTAAACATAAGGATTGTCGTTTAGTCTGAAGGAACAATTCAGATAATCTTAAACTTTTTACTTAGAGCATAGTAATTTAAGTGTAAATTCATTATAATAGAACTATAAAGAAAAAATACAGATTAATAACGGAGGCTATCATGTCGGGTCAATTCGCAAAAGGTCAATTAAAATTATTTGCACTTAATTCTAACGTTGAATTAGCGGAGAAGGTGGCTAAGGTTTTAAATACTAGTCTTTCTACAGCATCCGTGAAACATTTCAGTGATGGCGAAATTCAAATCAACATTGATGAAAGTATTCGTGGCGCAGATGTTTATGTTATCCAATCAATCTCAAATCCAGTAAATGAAAATTTACTGGAACTTTTGATTATGGTTGATGCGTTACGTCGTGCAAGTGCGGGTACAATTAACGTTGTAATGCCTTATTATGGTTATGCACGTTCAGATCGTAAAGCACGTTCACGTGAACCTATTACAGCTAAGTTAGTTGCAAACTTTATTCAATTAGCCGGTGTTTCTCGTGTAATTACACTTGATTTACATGCCGCTCAATTACAAGGATTCTTTAACATTCCAGTTGATCATTTAGTTTCTTTAGAAATCCAAGCTAAATACTTCATTGAAAATGGGATTACAGATGATGTTGTTGTGATTTCACCTGATCATAATAGTGTTAAAGGTGCTCGTAATATGGCTGAAAAGCTCAAAGCACAAATTGCTATTGTTGATAAACGTGGATCTGATTTTGCTGATAATATTGCAGCAACATCAATTATTGGCGATGTAAAAGGGCGTCGTTGTATCATTATTGATGATATGATTGATACAGGGACAATGATGACTGATGCAGCGCGTGCACTTAAAGCTGCTGGTGCAACAGATATTTATGCTTGTGCAACACATGCTGTGATGTCAAAAGGTGCGATTGAAGCTTTATCTGATGACAATATTAAACAAGTGATTGTAACAGATAGTATCGTTGTTCCAGAAGCTGACAAGCTCGATAAACTTGTGCGCTTATCAGTTGCCGACTTGTTTGGCCAAGCAATTGATTTAATTCATAAGAATCGCTCAGTTGATAAACTATTTACAGAAAAAGATTAAATTAAAATGAACCGCTGGTTAAATCACCTTTGTGATTTGTCCAGCGGTTTTTATGTGTTCTTAAAAAAATATAACAGCTAAATATGGTATATTATTAGGTAATGATAACGAGTTAGCGGTATGAAAAGGGGAGTTAAAATGAGTTTAAAATTTGTCCTAGGAAAAGCTAGTAAAGACCATCAAGCAAGCCTTGTTGCACAATTAAAAGCAGCGCAAACGACTGATTCAACGGCATCTTTTTTTTATCTTGTTCCCAATCATATTAAGTTCGAAGCAGAAGTTAGTATCCTTGAAGCATTAGGTAAAGACAAACTTGTCGAACAAAATATTTTTGCACAATCGAACGTCCAAGTCTTTTCGTTTACTCGATTAGCTTGGTTCTTTTTGAAGAATACACCCTATTATCAGATTCCTCGTTTATCTCAGTCTGGATTAAATATGTTAGTTTATCAATTAATTTCGGAACATGAAGATGAATTAACAATATTTCGTGGTGAAAGGACCCAAACTGGGTTTATTTCACAACTAGTCAGCCAACTGAAAGAATTAAAAGTTGGTTGTGTGACAGTTGATGATTTAACTCGGATTGCTGAATCTTTCCCAACGACTGGGGACTTAGGTGCTAAATTAGATGATTTACAAATTATCTATCGCGCATTTGATGCTGCGATGGCTGACCGATATATTGAAAATAATGATTTATTAGCAGAGTTGAGTCGTTATTTAACAGATGACGTTTTGAAGACGAGTTATTTTTATATTGACCATTTTTCTCAATTTACAGCACAAGAGCAGGAGCTCGTGAACGCACTGATTAAGGGTGCGAAACAGATTACAATTGGCTTAGTCTTAGATAAAGGCAATGCACATGAAGTTGCTGAAAAATCTGACTTATTTTATAAATCAAGCCGGATGTATGTTAATTTGATTGAAAAAGCACATCAAGCTCAGATTCCAGTGCTAACGGATAGTTATGCTGAAACCAAAGTTAACCAGAATCCCGACTTATCTCGTCTGGAAGATTTTTGGATTGACTCTAGACGGTTAGTTAAAACAAAATCAGAAAGGTTAGAAAATTCAGATTCTATTCAACTTTTTGAAGCCGATAGTCGGTATATTGAAATTCGACAAGTGGCGACAAAAATTCGCCAGTTAGTTGCAACTAAGGAGTATCGTTATCGAGATTTTATGATTTTAACGCGGCATTTAGATAGCTACGAAACGGTTATTCCACCGGTTTTTAAAGAATTTAAAATACCTTATTTTAACGATTTACAACACGCAATGGCTGACCATCCCTTAGTCGAGTTACTGGCAGCGTTATTTGAGGTGAAAGAAAAGCATTATCAATATGGCGCAATGATGCGCTTATTAAAAACTGAATTATTAATACCACAAATAGAAAATCATGCTATGCCAATTGAACAGTACCGTAGTGCTGTTGATTTAACAGAAAATATGGTTTTAAAATACGGTTTTTCTGGTTCTCAGTGGCTACGTGAAGATGATTGGACGTTCTACCGGTTTGATTTTACGGATGCAGATGAGCAACAGACGGATAAGGACCAAAGTATCACAGTACAAATTAATCAAATTAGACATTTTGTTAAAGACGTTTTACCAGGATTCTTCAATCAACTAGATCAGGCGACAACCGGTGAAGAGGGGGCAAAGCTAATTTATCAGTTTCTTGTTGAACAAGGTGTGACACAACGCTTGTTAAGTTGGCGAGACCGCTATTTAGCTGCTGGAAACATCTCACAATCAGAAGAACCAGAACAAACTTGGCAAACATTTGTTGGGATGTTAGATGAATATGTTGAAACATTGGGAACTAAAATGTTCAATACCGCTGACTTCATGGCCTTGATTCAAGCGGGATTTGAAGGGGCAAGTTACTCACAAGTGCCATCAACATTAGATCAGGTCGTTATTTCTGAATCAGGGATGGTTCAAATGAACAACCGAAAGATTACCTTTATGATTGGATCAACTGATATGGTGATGCCAGAACAAGTTAGTCAGACACAATTATTAACAGATGATGATCGGGCGAAAATGGCTAATCTATTAACTGATGATCAATACTTAGCCGATTCGGCTATTAGTCAAATGGCCGCTGAACCCTTTTTGAATTATCTCGGATTTTTAGGACCACGCGAACAATTGATTTTTTCATATCCAAGTGGCAACGATGGCGAAAAGAATTTAAATCCATCGCCTTATTTAATGATGATTAAAGAACACTTCAATTTATCAGTTCAACATTTAGCTGCTAATCCTGAATTAACAGAACAATCAGTCCTTGATTTTATCGGAACAAAACGTAGTACATTATCATCATTGGTTGTAGCTAGTCGACTTGCCAAAACAACTGCAGTATCCATGCCTAGTGCTTGGTTGTATGTGTTACGTCAACTGTCGGCTGACCCAGAAATGGGACCATTAACGAAACAATTATTAGGAAGCTTAGCGTATAAAAATATACCGGTTAAGTTGACGCCGGAAATTATAACTGATTTATATGGAACACAAATGAATACTTCAATTTCAAAACTAGAAACTTTCTATCGTAATCCATTTGAATATTTTTTACAATATGGGTTGAAATTGAAAGAACGAGACATTTTCGAGCTGTCTCCTGCAAGTACTGGTGAGTTTTTCCATATGGGGTTGGATGAGTTGATGAAAGTTGTGACTGAATCAAACCAAGTCTATGCCAATGTACCCAAAGAACAACTAGATGAATATTTGAATGTAATTTTAAAAGATATGCGCGAGTTACCTCAGTTCCAAATTCTTGGTAGTTCAAGTCGAATGGGCTATATTGCTAAACAATTAAGTCTTCTATTAAAACAAGTGACGCATGCCATGTGGCAACAAGGGCAACAAACAAAGATGAAGCCACTGAAAACAGAAGTTTTATTTGGTCATGTCGGTGCTGAGTCAGGTTTGAAAGCCCTAGCTTATAAGTTACCTGGCGGCCATTCAGTTAAAGTCCGCGGTAAAATTGATCGAATTGATTATATGAAGGTTGATTCAAAACAATATCTTGGAATCGTCGATTACAAATCAGGGATTCGAAAGTTTGATTTTAGTGATGCTTTCTATGGATTATCAATGCAAATGTTAACTTACTTGCAAGCATTGATTGAGAATGCAGAGGTAATTGCACCAAATACTGGACTGAAAACTTCGGCAGCTGGTGCAGTTTACATGCACTTACAAAATCCTAAGCTGAAAATTGAAGATGTACAGAAAAAAGGATTGGATAATACGTTGTTGAAAGCAAACCAAATGGATGGGCTATTATTGGAAGATGAGCAGTTACTGAGCCATTTAGATACTGATTTTGAAGACGAATCAACAGGGTTTTCATTAATCTATCCATTTAGAAAAACGAAAAAAGGGTTCACATCACCATCAGCTCGTTCAAAAAAATTGATTTCACAATCAGATTTAGATTTCTTGTTGGTACACAATAAACAATTAATTATTGATGCGGCAACAGATATTTTCGAAGGGATAATCGATTTAAGTCCGGCTAGATGGAACGCTAAAAAAACAGCCCTACAATATTCACCATATAAATCAATATTCCAATTTGATGCGATGTTACCCGAAAATAATTACCATGAAATAAGTAAATTAAGCTGGGAAGAAATTGAAAAACGGATTATAGACGGGGAGGCCGACAGTAATGAGTAAGTTTACATTTACACCAAATCAACAACGTGCTATCGATGAAAGTGGGACTAATATTCTTGTATCAGCCTCTGCCGGTTCCGGTAAAACACGAGTTTTAGTTGAACGCGTCATTCAAAAAATATTAACGGGAACAGCTATTGATGACTTATTAGTTGTTACGTTTACAGACGCTGCAGCTAAAGAAATGCGTCAACGGATTCAGGTGGCACTTCAAAAGGCAATCAATGAAGCAGACAATCATGAACAAAAACAACATTTAATGGATCAATTAATGCGCTTGCCAGTTGCAAATATTAGTACATTTGATGCATTTTGTCTCCAATTAATTAAACGCTACTATTATGTGATTGATTTGGATCCCGTTTTTAGAATGTTAACAGATATGACTGAGGCGGCTTTATTAAGAGAGAGTGTCTGGGAAGACGTCCGGGAAATGTTGTATGCCAAAGACGATGTCGACTTTGAGAGATTAACACAAAATTTTTCAAATGATCGAAATGATGATGGTTTATCTGAGTTGGTTTTTAGCCTATTTACATTTGCGAGTTCGAAACCAGATCCTACCGGTTGGTTGGCTAGTTTGGCAGCAACTTATGATGTTGGCGATAATTTAATCAGTAGTTCGTTTTACCAAAAGAGTATTAAGCCATTAGTTCAAGCAAATTTAACGCAAATCCAGGCCGATTTAAAAACGGCTCTAGAACTATCAATTCAATTTGGGTTAGAGAAACATCAAGCAGTGACTGAAGAAGAAAGTCAGATGTTGTTAGCTGTTGTCCAATCTGTTGAAAACGATGGTTCTTGGAATCAAATTCGCGATAATATTCGTGGGTACGAATTGAAACGTGCGCCTAGTGTGCCAGCTAAAAATTTAGAAGATGACCAAGCTGTTGCTAAGGATCAAATTAAAGAATTAAAAGCTGGAATAAAAAAACGTTTAGCTAACTTATCAGAACAATTTTTTGTTTTAAATGAAACAGAAACACTGCATATCATGACAGAATCTAAGAAATTAGTTGAAAAATTAGTCAGTGTGATTGGCTTATTTAGTGATGCCTTCACCAAAGAGAAACGTCAAAGACATATACTTGATTTTAATGATTTGGAGCATTTAGCACTGGACATTTTAGCGAGTGATTCTGAATCTTCCGAGCAAACACAAGCTGCTCTACAAGGAAAATATGAAGAAGTTCTGGTAGATGAGTATCAGGATACTAATCAACTACAAGAAGCTATTTTGACAAGGGTAACCACGACTAATCCCGGTAATATGTTTATGGTGGGGGATGTAAAGCAGTCAATATATGGTTTTAGGCTGGCTGATCCTAGTTTGTTTTTAAGTAAATACCAAGCTTATAAAGAAACTGACAGTAATGGAAATCGAATTATCTTAGCTGAAAATTTTCGTTCTGTGAAGAATGTAACAGATGTGACTAACTTAATTTTTACCCAGATTATGGATGAAACCGTTGGACAAATGGCTTATGATAATGATGCTAAATTGGTTTTTGGGGCAAACTACTACCCAGATATTGAGCAAAAAGCAGAAGTGCTGATTTACGAATCTGATGAACCTGAATCTGCAGAAAGACCGGATGATGATAGTGAAGCAACGAATGATCAGTTTGAAATTGATGGTAAATCGGAAGGCCAAATTGCTTTAATTGGTCAACGGATTCAAGCGTTAATCGTAGATGAAACAGAGATTTTTGACCGTGATAAATCAGAAAAACGTCCCGTTGAATACCGAGATATTGCATTACTAGTCCCAACTCGTAAAAATAATTTGGTGATTATTGACCAATTTAAAAAAATGGGTATTCCAGTCGTTGTGAATGATGCGGAGAGCTATTTCCAAACAACTGAAATCAGAATTATGATGTCATTATTACGAATTATTGATAATCCCTATCAAGATATTCCATTGGTAAGTGTCCTACGGTCGCCAATTGTTGGATTAGATGAAAATCAACTGGCCTATTTACGGATTGGCAACCGAACAGATGATTACTATCAAGCGGTGTTAACTTTTTATCAAAATTTTGATACGTTTAAAGCAGGTAGCTTCGCAAAAACACTGTATAATAAAATTGAACGTTTCTTAACACAACTTTCGGGCTTTCGTGAAATCGCGCATGAAAATCAAATTGCGACCTTAATTTGGCAGATTTATCAGGATACTGGATTTCTTGATTATGTCGGGGGGATGCCAGCTGGAAGTCAGCGCCAAGCCAATTTACATGCGTTGTATAACCGAGCTCACGCTTACGAAAATAGTAGTTTTAAAGGTTTATTCCAGTTTGTGCGCTTCATTGAAAAAATGCAGGAACGCGATAAGGATTTAGCAGAAGCACCTGTACAAAATGTCGCAAATGCAGTGTCAGTCATGACAATTCATGGTAGTAAGGGACTTGAATTTCCAATGGTCTTCTTGGTTGACGCGACACACCAGTTTAATCAAATGGCGATGCGAAAACCTTATTTAATTGATGATCAGGCTGGATTAGGAATAACCTATTTAAATCCTGAAAATCGGACGATGGAAGATACGCTACAAAAAACAATTGTAAAATCAGCTGCTATTGCAAAATCAGAAGCGGAAGAAATGCGATTACTGTACGTAGCCTTAACGCGTGCGGAACAACGATTATTTATTGTGGGGGCTTACACAAATAAAAAAACGGCAATTAATCATTGGCAAAAGGCATTTCAAAGCCAACAATTAGTTTTAAATGCAACAGCTCGAAGTGGTATTAAAAATTTCATGGATTGGATTGGTATGGCGCTAGTTCGTCATCCTACTTTTGATATGTCACTATTATTGGATCCAGCAACATCATCACTACTATTAAGTGATGATGAAACGCAATTTAGCGTTAAATTTTATCAAAAAACCGACCTGAACCAGATGAGTAAAGTGAGTGAAGAAGTTTCTCAGACGGATTGGTTAGAAACAATCACGGGTGAGATGCCTGAGACGTTTGAGGATATTGATGTTAATCAAATTGATCAAGTCTTAAATTTTCAGTATCCATTCGATAATTTAACTAAAACAACTGCTTACCAAGCTGTATCGGAAGTAAAACGTCTATTCGATGATCCAGCTAATCGCGAAATGAATCAGTTGAGTATTGAAGGACAAGGCAACCGATACGTTACGAGTGAACTTGCTGTACCGAAATTTATGCAGGGAGTTGCAGCACCAATGGGAAGTGATATTGGGAGTGCAACTCATCTCATTTTACAAGAATTAGATTTAACTAGTGAGATAACTTTAGCGATAATCCAAGCTAAAATTGAGCAATTAGTGACGGCAAAAGTAGTCACTAAAGAAGTTGCTACGTTAATTAATGGACAACACATTGCCAATTTCTTTCAAACGGATTTAGGCAAAGAAATTCTAACTATAGGTAACGATGTACAACGTGAAGCGCCATTCTCAATGTTACTACCTGCCAATGAGCTATTTCAAAAGGTTGAGTCAAATAAGGAAAAAGTTTTGATCCATGGAATTATCGATGGTTATTTTGTAAAAGATAATACGTTGGTGGTATTTGATTATAAGACTGATAAAGTTTCTAAAGACAATACAATAGAAGAAATAGAAAAATTGACAGCACGTTATCGTGGCCAATTGAACTTATATGGCGAAGCACTAGAGAATATGACTGGGTTGAAAGTTGCGCATAAATATCTGTATTTGCTGTCTATTAATCAAGTTGTTGAAGTTTAATAATTCGAAGATCTCATTTCAATGAGGTCTTTTTTTAATCAATGAAAAGAATAAGAAAATATTTTAAGCAATTTCAATACCACTTTGTGTTAAAAAAATAAAATAGCATTGTATATAACAAAACTTTTTTTATAAATTGGTATAGATAAGATTTTGTTGAATGAAACAAGCTATGGAAACGTAAAAAAACCCATCATATAGGTTGATAACTAATATCTATACGATTAAATGGTATAATTGTAAGCGAATACAAATTAATATTTTTAATAGTAATTCGTAATCGTTGTGCTATACTTAACAACATAGACGTTATGGAAACGATATTATTTTTAAGTGTTTCGTAACATTTTAAAATTAAATCAGATTACCTAGGAACAAAAGCAAAATGCTTAAGTTGTTTTTGAAATAATTTTTGCGTGTTTTTATATTATAAATGTAAGCGTTTTTCCGGAGTTCTTACAGTAATCTGATAAAAATTTAGGAGGTTTTAAAATGGTTGGAATTGTAATTGCAAGTCACGGTAAATTTTCCGAAGGCATCATGCAATCCGGTTCAATGATTTTTGGTGAACAAGAAAATGTTCAAGCTGTAACTTTCATGCCAAACGAAGGACCAGACGATTTAAAAGCTCATCTTGAAGCAGCAATTGCTACTTTTGATGATCCTGAAGAAGTCTTATTCTTAGTTGATTTATGGGGTGGATCACCATTTAATCAAGCAAACGGTTTGCTTGACGCTCATAAAGATAAATGGGCAATTGTTACAGGTTTAAACTTACCAATGTTAATTGAAGCCTACGCAGCACGCTTGTCAATGGATTCTGCACAAGAAATTGCTGCAAGTATTCTAAGCGAAGCAAAAGGTGGCGTTAAGATTAAGCCAGAAGATTTAGCACCAAAAGAAGCAGCTGTTGTTGCAACAAACAAACCTACTGGTTCAATTCCTGAAGGAACTGTAATCGGTGATGGTAAAATTAAATACGTTTTAACACGTATTGATTCACGTTTATTGCATGGACAAGTTGCTACAGCATGGTCTAAATCAGTTAAGCCTGACCGTATTATCGTTGTTTCTGATAATGTTGCTAAGGATACACTTCGTAAAAACTTAATTGAACAAGCTTCACCACCTGGTATTATTGCACATGTTGTGCCAATTGCTAAGATGATTGAAGTTTCAAAAGACCCTCGTTTTGGTGGAATGAAAGCATTACTTCTTTTTGAAAGTCCACAAGATGTGTTAACAGCAATTGAAGGCGGAATGAAATTTGACGAAGTTAACCTTGGTTCAATGGCTCATTCAGTTGGTAAAGTAGTTGTTAACAACGTATTATCAATGGGACAAGACGATGTTGATACTTTTGAAAAACTAGAAGATAAGGGCGTTAAATTTGATGTCCGTAAAGTACCTAACGATTCAAAAGAGAATATGGCTAACATTCTCAAAAAAGCTAAAGGTGAATTAGCAAAAGCTTAAACAACACAATAAAAGAAAATTAATTTAGGAGGCTTATTATGTCAGCTATATCAATGATTTTAGTAGTAATTATTGCCTTTCTAGCTGGTATGGGTGGAATTTTAGATGAATTCCAATTCCATCAACCACTAGTGGCATGTACATTAATCGGGTTAGTAACCGGTAATTTAACCGCCGGAATTGTTTTAGGTGGTACACTTCAAATGATCGCACTTGGTTGGGCTAATGTCGGGGCAGCTATTGCACCCGATGCTGCACTTGCTTCAGTTGCATCAGCAATTATTTTAGTATTAGGTGGACAAGGGATTAAAGGTGTTGGATCAGCTATCGCTATCGCCGTTCCCCTTGCCGTTGCCGGATTATTCTTAACAATGGTTGTTCGTACACTTGCTGTTCCTATTGTTCATGCAATGGATGCAGCAGCAGAACAAGGTAATATCCGTAAGCTAGAAATATGGCATGTTCTTGCTATTGGTATGCAAGGTATCCGTATTGCTATTCCAGCCGGAGCATTGCTCTTTATTCCAGCTGAAACAGTTAAAGGTTTCCTTGAATCAATGCCCGCATGGTTAACAGATGGTATGGCTATTGGTGGTGGTATGGTTGTTGCCGTTGGTTATGCACTTGTTATTAACATGATGGCTACAAAAGAAGTATGGCCATTCTTTATTCTTGGTTTCGTAGTCGCAGCTATTACTCAATTAACATTGATCGCTATTGGTGCTATCGGTGTTGCTCTTGCTCTTATTTACTTGAACCTTTCAAAAATGGGTGGTTCATCAAATGGTGGCGGTGGCAATAATACCGGTGATCCACTTGGCGAAATTCTAAACGATTATTAAACTGGAAGAAGGAGGAATATATTATGGCAGATAAAATTGAATTAACTAAAAAAGATCGATTGGCTGTAGCATGGCGTTCAACGTTTATTCAAGGTTCATGGAACTACGAACGTATGCAAAATGGTGGTTGGACATTCTCAATGATTCCAGCAATTAAAAAATTATACAAAACTAAAGAAGAACGTACGTCAGCAATGAAACGACACATGGAATTCTTTAACACTCATCCTTATCTTGCTTCACCAATCCTTGGTGTTACATTAGCACTTGAAGAAGAACGTGCTAATGGTGCCCCTATTGATGATGTTGCAATTCAAGGTGTTAAAGTTGGTATGATGGGTCCTTTGGCTGGTGTCGGTGATCCCGTATTCTGGTTTACTGTTCGTCCAATGTTAGGTGCTTTAGGTGCTTCATTGGCTATGGGTGGTAACATTATGGGACCAATCATTTTCTTCGTAGCTTGGAATATCATCCGTATGGGATTCATGTGGTATACACAAGAATTCGGTTATAGAGCTGGTTCTAAGATTTCTGAAGATATGTCAGGTGGCTTATTACAAGATGTTACTAAAGGTGCTTCGGTACTGGGAATGTTCGTTTTAGCCGCATTAGTAGAACGTTGGGTTTCAATCAAATTTACGCCAGTTATTTCAACAGTTAAGTTGGATAAAGGTGCTTATATTGATTTTGATAAACTCCAAGGTGGAAAAGGCATGCAAACAGCTATGCAACAAGCTAGCGACGGTTTAGCTCTTTCACCAAATAAAGTAACAACATTACAAAATAACTTGGATCAATTAATTCCAGGTTTAGCAGCATTATTATTAACATTCTTCTGTATGTGGTTACTTAAGAAAAAAGTTTCACCAATTCTTATCATTCTAGGTTTATTCATAGTTGGTATCGGTGGACACGTACTTGGAATTTTATAAAATTTCAAAAAAACTCAGGAATTTTCCTGGGTTTTTTTATATGGTTCAATGCAATTAATTAAGGTATAATAAGATAACGTCAAAAAACATTGGAGTCGAAATACTATGGTCCAGTCAATTAATACAAAGGTAGACTTAACAATCGATGCAACTGCTTTCACAGGTTTAACTGATTATGGTAAAATCATGATTGGCGATAAAGGGTTTGAATTTTATAATGACCGTGATGCACGCAAGTTTATCCAAATTCCATGGGATGAAGTTGATCAAGTTATCGCGTCTGTGATGTTTAAAGGACGATGGATTCCGAGATATGCAATTAAAACGAAGAAGAATGGGACATTTACTTTTGCGTCTAAAAAACCAAAAATGGTGTTACGTGCAATGCGTAACTATGTTGATCCAGCTCATATGGTTCAATCACTTGGAATGGGCGATGTTTTAAAACGATCAGTTAAATCAATTTTTAATAAAAAAAGTAAAAATAAGTAATCAAAAAAACATTCTCATTGAGAATGTTTTTTTAGTAGATTAAAATATTTAAACGAAATTCTTCAAAACCATTATCAATTTGAAGTTCGTCGTCTTCGAACGTTAATTTCTTATAAGGACCGCCTGTCAAATAAGTGGCAATTTTATAATGTGGTAGGCCTGCCATAATATTATGGACCTGTAATGTATCCTCTTTTGGTAGGTAGCCGAGTTTTCGCATCACAGCTTGATCATCTTCAAAATAAAGTGCAATACGACTATTTTCATTGAATGATACAACATCTTCCTTTAAAGATAATTTATCAAATGACAAATCGACGGGATATTTCCAAACTTCAAGTTCTTCGTAATCAATAAGAAGGAGTAACTGAATGTTAGATTCTAAATCCTCATCGCGCCACCCTTTATTAATATTTTCATTTTTAGTTATTGTTTGTAAGACAACCTTAAAGTTTTGATTATAAAGTGATAAGTCATCAATTTCGGCATCAAGGTACCAAGGATGATTATTTTTAATTTCAAAATAGGGACTAATTGGGTATTTTTTTGAGTCAGACATTTGATTCACCTCTTTCGAACAATTGCTTTAAGTATATCCTATAATGGGTTGAAATGCAGGTCCTTTCGATTTCTAGTAGTCAGTCTTTATCTATGGTAAGATTGTGTCCCATTTAAGATAAGGCAATCATGTTCCTTAACGAAATTAATAAACCCGACTGATAATCGTTCCCAATTAGCTTATACTTAAATGATTGGAAATGGAGTGAATCATTTGATGAATAGTCGTGCATTAAAAGTAGGAATGGCTTTATCAACGAAATTAAATATTTTAAGAGCAGGGGTATTAGGTGCTAATGATGGCATCATCTCAGTTGCAGGCGTTATTCTGGGGATGGCCGGTGCTAGTCAAGGTAAGTACTATCTTGTCTTAGCTGGACTTGCTGGTATGTTTGCGGGAGCGTTCTCAATGGCTGGTGGTGAATACGTCTCAGTTTCTGCACAAAGGGATACACAAAAATCGATTATCCATTCAGCTGCAAAAAAGTTAAAAGAAAATCGTGAATTTGAAATTGAACGATTAATTAATATCTACCAAGCAAAGGGATTCTCGCGGATGGTCGCAACGGATGTGGTCAATGAACTAATGTCTCAAAATGAACTAGAAAATTACTGTAAAGAAGTTAACAATATTGATGTCGGTGAGTACTTAAATCCGTGGCACGCAGCGATGTCCTCAATGACATCCTTTGTAGTTGGCTCGCTAGTTCCATTATTATTAATAGCGATACTCCCAACTGAGTTTATGATTCCACTGACGGTTATTGGCGTTGCTTTAGCTTTACTTTTAACAGGGGCAGTAAGCGGGATATTAGGGCGTAATAATATTAGACATGCCATGGTAAGAAATGTTTTTGTTGGATTAGTAACAATGGCTGTAACTTATTATATTGGCGGTTTATTTGGTTAAAAACCTACCCTTTTTTTAAAAAAGAGGTATGCTTATCTAAAGGAGGTGTTGTTGATGTTTCCGGAAAGATTAAAAGCATTGCGCAGAGGTAGTGGATTAACGCTAACTCAATTAGCTGTTGGATTAAATCAGTCTCAAAAATCGAATCATAACTTGAATTCTGGCCCGCAGATTGGTAGTTGGGAGCGTGGTATTAATACACCCTCATATCTTGAAGTCAGAAAGTTGGCCGAATTCTTTCATGTTTCAATTGATTTTTTAGTTGGTCAAACTAACGATGAATTGATTGATCTTGAAGATTTATTCGCACGGACGGCAACACTTTTATACCGCGATAAAATTTTATCAGGTAGTGATCGTTATGAAGTTATTCAAATGATTCAAGGATATTTAATGGGTAAATACCAGCCATATAATCTGGAAGAAAATGATGATTTAGCGTTACCACTTGAAGATGAAAACAACTAAATAAAAGCGCTATTTTAGAATTTGTTTTTACAATTAGACGTGATATAATTTAGGTGGCTTTTCAAATCAAATGAAGTTGATGAGTGTCTTCGGAAACGATATCAACTGGGACGATTTGAGAGTCATAAATAAAACGTGTCACATAGACACAAGGAGGATTTTATTCATGGAACAAGGTACAGTAAAATGGTTTAACGCAGATAAAGGTTTTGGTTTCATTACTCGCGAAGATGGTAGTGATGTATTCGTACATTTCTCAGCTATTCAAGGTGACGGTTTTAAAACATTAGACGAAGGTCAAAAAGTAACTTTTGACGTTGAAGATAGTGACCGTGGACCACAAGCAGTAAACGTAAACAAAGACTAATTTAAAATCTAAACAACTTGCCATTTAGGTGAGTTGTTTTTTTATGCAAAAAAGTAGGCCGTCAATCCCCGATTGACGGCCTACTTTTAACTATTCACGAGTTGTATTAATTTTTGTATCGGCTGTTAAAGTATTTCCAGTTTTAGCTGGAACCAAGCCAAGTGTGGAACGTAATTTATCAGTGATACGTTGTTTTTCAGTTTCGCTGGCAATTTCAAAAGCTTCTCCATTGACCATTGTTCCTGTACCTTGTAGATAATCTGAATGTGAATGATGTGTTGCCTTACGATAATTGGTACCTAAGACGGTAAGATCATTGAATGTTAAATCAGTTTTCATTTGAGATGACATTGTATTTAAAAATTTATCGTCTAATAAATTTTGAAGTTGTGTACTTTTTAAAGCCACTGCCATAATAATCTGACGTTGGCGTTTTTGTCGACCGTAATCGCCAAGAGGATCATCATATCTCATGCGGGCATACGAAAGGGCTTGTTTACCGTTGACATGAGTTTTAACGCCTTTTTTGAAGCTGGCACCATTATAAGAAAAAGATAGTGGTGGATTAACGTCAACACCGTCAACAGCATCAACTAGTGATTCTAAACCGCCCATGTTGATTGTTGCGTAGAAATCAATGGGTACATTGAAATATTTTTCAACAGTTTTAACGGCAGTTGCAGCACCACCATAAGCATAGGCAGCGTTTATCTTACTTGGAAAATCTGATTCATGGTCTGAAACCGCAACTTCAGTATCACGCGGTAAACTGATTAAGGTCATTGATTCTGTTTTAGGGTTAAGTGTGGCAACGATTAAAGTATCCGTTCGGCCACCAGTTTTAGCACGACCCAAGGCACCATCATCAGAACCTAAAAGTAAAATCGAAATAGGATGGTCCTTTTCCAAAACCGCTGCGACATTTCTAGTTTTAGCAATTTTAGTAGAAGTATAGATTTTATCAGCTGCATTTTTAGCGTTTGAGTATTTATGGTAGGCATAAACGCCACCGCAGATAGCAGCGATTATTATAATGATTAACCAAATTAAGCGACGACGTTTCTTGTTTTGCTTTTTATTTTTTCTTTCGCGTTTTGGTAAAGGCAGGTGATTAGTTGTTTCTTGGTGTAGTAGTTGTTCTTTATGATAGTTTTCTCGACGACTTGACATTGAAATGTTCCCCTTTATTAATTAATGTTCGCCAATAAAAAAGCCAGCAATTAAAATGACTAAAACGATGACGGTAATTTTAACGTACAGATAATCTTTTTCTTTGTAGAAAGCATAAATTGAAATAACGACACGAAGAATTGGTGTTAGTATTAAGCAAAATAGCCCAAGCATCATAATTGCGTAAGGTTTAAGTGCGACAATTCCAGAAATGATAGCAGAAAATGAAGTTGGAAATGTATTACCTTGATAGCCTGTTGAACCTGTAACTAAGGATAGGATAAGACCAATAATCATAATTATCGCAGAAATGAAAACGCCAATTCTTAGTATTTGACCAATCATTAATTCAATTTTTGCCATTTCGGCTGATGTGTTATTTTTTTCATTCATCATTAGATAGATACCCCGAATCCTTTTAGAATCATCTGAATGCTGACATACAATAGTACAGGTACAAAAATGAGGCGAATTATTTTTGCGGGTAGGTATTGCATTGCACGCGAACCAATTGATGAACCAACTAAAATTCCTAGCGCTAATGGAACCGCAATATCAGGTCTAATTGAACCATTGAAAAAGTAGACGGTCGCACTTGCGGCAGCGGTGACACCCATCATTAAGTTACTTGTTGAACTTGATGGTTTCAACGGCATTTTCATTGCAGTATCCATTGCCATAACTTTGAAAATACCAGATCCGATTCCTAGTAGTCCACTAGCAACTCCAGCACCAAGCATAATCGCCATCCCACCTGGAACATTTTCGACTTGATAATCAACTTGTTTTTTTAGTTGTTTATCATAGTACGAACTATTCAGTTTAAATTTGGTAGATAAATAATCAGGTTCAGCTGATTTTAAAACTTCTTCACCTACAAAAATTTTTTTAAGCATGTTGTAGACAGAAAGTAGCAAAAAAGCACCGAATAAAATGAAGAGAAAGGATGTATTAAAGACTCCTGTTAAGAGTGCTCCACAAATCGCACCAATTGTCGTTGCGATTTCTAAAAACATGGCGACCCTCAAATTTAAAACGTCATCTTTTAGAAATGCAATTGTAGCACCAGAACTCGTTGCGATAACGGCAATGATACTAGCACCAATAGCGTATTTAATATCTAATCCCATCATTAAAGTTAAGACCGGGGTGACAATGATGCCGCCACCTAATCCTAAGATAGATCCTAGAGCACCTGCCACAAGACCAGCGGCAAGCATAAGTAGTAGCGTATTCATTATTTATTTTCAACTCTTTTCTAAATTTATAAAGATATCCTATTTTACCATAAACTTACATAAAATTGAGCATTTGCTTGATTTCTGTATGAATTCTTAAAGATTTTGGTAACTAACTTTAAACAAATTAAAAAATATGATAAATTATGTGGATAAAATAGACTGTAATTAAGAGGTTAGAGTAATGATTAATAAGAATAAACTTTATGGAGTAGTCATAATAGGCAGTGGACTATTCGCAATATTGACGTTATTAATAGTAACAAAAAATAATTTTATTCATGGTATAGATAATAATATCATTGCAGTTGTTAGGTTTCATCCTACAGCGCAACTAGACCAAGTGATGCAGATAATCAGTTGGCTAAGTAGTCCGATGATGATAGGGTTGTATTCAGTCATTTTGATGATTATTTTATATAAATTACGACGAGGTGTACTCGCTATTTGGACAGGGATGACCATAATGACTGGAGCACTGTTAATTAAGCTCATTAAAAGTAGCGTCCAGAGACCTCGACCAGTGGGGCATGGATCAATTACTGGATTCAGTTTCCCCAGTGGACATACGTTCGGGGTGGCATTATTTTGTCTAACGATAATGAGTATTATGCTGGTAGAATTTAAGTATAGTAAACAATTTTTGATTAACTGCTTATTAGCGATATGGATCATGATGATTATGATTTCAAGAGTATATCTACAAGCTCACTTTCCGACGGATACGGTAGGCGCTGTTCTTTTAACAGTCACTTGGATAGCCATTGCACGCGTTATATATCTAAAAATTCTGAATAAATTTAAAATTGAGGGCTAAAAAATGAATCAATATGAAACGAAACGGCTTGTGGTACGTCCGTTATGCTCATCAGACATAAATGACATATATGAATATGCTTGTGATGAAACGGTTGGTCAAATGGCTGGCTTTTTACCCGTGAATTCATTGGCTGAAGCTAGTTTGTTCGTTGCGACGCTACAAAAACAAAGTATATTTGCGATTGAGTGTAAAGGAAATCAAAAAGTAGTCGGTAATATCGGTTTATATGAAGTAGTTGATGAGAATCAAGAACCTAGTTTGGTAGTTAAAGAGGTTGGCTATGCACTAAATCCTATTTTTAAGAATCAAGGGATAATGACTGAAGCAGTTCAAGGACTTTTAACAATGGCTCAGGCGTTAGATTTAGAACGTGTAATTGGCGTGACAACTATTGAAAATAAAGCATCTATCAAAGTGTTAAAAAAATCCAATTTTAAATTTGTTGAAAAAAGAGCGGTTTCATCCCTTTTTCAACCTGCTGCTCTAATTAATGAAATTGTTTATGCGGTTGATTTAAAATAATCAATACCAATTGTCAACGACATATGTTATCCTTTATTCGTATATATAGAACTATTTGAAAATTAATCAACCGGGGGTAGCTGACTATGCAATTAACAAAAGGATTTGAACAAGCAGCGTGTATTATTTCTTTATTGGCAACGCAGGATAAGGGTGTGCCAATTTCATCGCAAGTAATCAACGCTCGTCTTGGTGGTTCACAAACTTATCTTCGTAAAATTATGCGTAAGTTAGTCGTTGCGGGACTTGTGAAATCTGTTTCAGGTAATAATGGCGGTTTTACGTTAGCAAGGGATGCTAAGGATATCAATTTATTAGAAATTGTGGAGGCTTCGGAAGGAAAGATTGAAACCTATCCAAACTTCGGTTTCTTTGATCGTGTATTTCGTGAATTTAAACAAGATACAGAAAAAGCAACCGTCGTCGTTAATAGTGTTTTTGCTGAAGCGGATAAACGTTGGGCTAATTATTTAGAGTCACAAACGGTTTATCAACTAATTGCAGCAACGTTTGACGAAACTGAAATTCCTTTAATTAATTGGAATGAAGAAGATATCAGTGGTCAACGTAAATTAATCATTCAAAAAATTGTCGAAAATGTAACCGGAAATCATAAATAACGAAACCATTATTAACCATAACTGGGTTAATAATGGTTTTTTATTTAGGCTTACATTTGGTAAGTTTAAACCATAGTCATTTATTTGTGAAAATGCTATCATGGATACTACTAAAACAAATTCGGAGGAAATCTAATGACAGATAATAAATATTACGGCGCAGATGCCATTGTTGATAGTTTAATAAATCATGATGTGAAATATGTATTTGGTATTCCTGGTGCAAAAATTGATCGTGTTTTTGAAAAATTGGAACATCCGACGAATTCTAAATCGCCAGAATTAATTATTACGCGCCATGAACAAAATGCAGCATTTATGGCTGCTGGGATTGGTCGTATTACAGGTAAACCGGGGGTTGTTTTAACGACTTCCGGACCTGGTGCAAGTAATTTGGCAACAGGCGTTGTGACGGCTACGGCAGAAGGTGATCCTGTTCTTGCTATTTCTGGTCAAGTGAAACGTTCAGATTTAACGAGACTAACGCATCAAAGTATGAATAACACGGCATTATTTGAACCAATCACTAAATATAGTGCAGAGGTTCAAGAACCTGAGAATATTTCAGAAGTGATTGCTAATGCTTACCAAGAAGCTGAGGCTGCAAAGCAAGGGGCAAGTTTCGTTAGTATTCCCCAAGATGTAACAGATTCAGAAGTGAAAACAAAAGTTATCCAGCCTTTAATGGCACCTAAATTAGGTCCCGCTAGCCCGGTAGAAAGTACACTTTTAGCACAAGAAATTAAAGCAGCAAAATTACCTGTTTTACTTGTGGGAATGCGGGCATCTTCACCAGAAGTAACAAAAGCTATTCGTAATTTAGTTGAAGCAACGAATCTACCTGTTGTGGAAACATTTCAAGCCGCTGGTGTGATATCGCGTGAATTAGTCGGTGATTTCTTTGGTCGTGTGGGCTTATTCAGAAATCAACCAGGGGATCAATTACTTAAAAAGAGCGATTTAGTTATTACAATTGGCTATGATCCTATTGAATATGAACCACGTAACTGGAATGCAGAAGGAACAGCTAATATTGTTGTTGTTGACGATATGCGTTCAGAGATTGATCATAATTTCCAACCAAAGAAAGAGTTAGTGGGCGACATCGCGCAAACACTTGAATTTTTATTACCCTATATGAAAGGCTATCAAATGGCATCTGAATCTCGTGAGTATTTAGATGGCTTACAAGAAAAATTACAGGCTAGGGATGAAGCGCCAGTTGTGACAAGTGACACATTAACCAGTCATCCATTAAGCATTATCCAAGAATTACAAAAACGTGTTTCAGATGAAATGACGGTAGCAGTTGATGTCGGTAGTTTCTACATTTGGATCGCGCGACATTTTAGAAGTTATGAACCACGTCATTTATTATTTAGTAATGGGATGCAAACATTAGGAGTTGCGTTACCTTGGGCAATTTCAGCGGCCTTAGTTCGACCTAATACACAAATCGTCTCAATTTCTGGAGATGGTGGATTCTTGTTTTCAGCCCAAGATTTGGAAACAGCGGTTCGTTTGAATCTGAATATTGTTCATATTATTTGGAATGATGGACACTACGATATGGTTAAATTCCAAGAAGAAATGAAATATGGTCAATCTGCCGGTGTGAATTTTGGCGCAGTGGATTTTGTGAAATATGCGGAAAGTTTTGGTGCAAAAGGCTTACGCGTTGAAAAAGCACAAGATTTAGCTAAAACATTAGATGAAGCATTTGCAACTAATGGTCCTGTTATTGTTGATATACCAGTTGATTATAAAGATAATCAAGAATTAGGACAATCAATTTTAATGGATCAATTATATTAAAATAATTTTCAAGAGAGGTCAACGACATGCAAGATATAAAAAAGGTTTATCAACATGGTACCTTAGCAACATTAATTGAAGGCTTGTACGAAGGCACATTGAGTGTTGGAGAATTATTGAAACATGGTGATTACGGAATTGGAACTGTTGGTGATTTAGATGGCGAAATGATTGTGATTGACGGAAAGGCTTTCCAGATTACTGCAAAAGGTCAAATTAATCAAGTTAGCGATGACGTTCTTGTTCCATTTGCGACAGTCCATTTTAATCAAGCAGACGCATCTATTCAATTTGAAAATGTGGCAGGAAATGTTTTAGAAGAGCAATTACTTGAATTATATCCTTACCAAAATTTATTTTTTAGTGTTCTTATTAAAGGAACATTTAGTAAAATGAGTACACGATCTGTTGCTAAACAAAGTAAACCGTATCCAGAATTAACTGCGGTAACTGCCAAACAATCGGAATTTGAAGAAGAAGATATTGATGGAACAGCTATTGGCTATTTCACACCTGAGTTATTTCAAGGAATTGGTGCAGCGGGATTCCATATTCATTTTTTATCTGATGAAAATAAAATGGGTGGACATATTTTAGATTATCATTTAAAAAATGGGGTTGTGAGTTTACAGCCATTTAGTTCGATTGAACAACACTTTCCAATCGAAAATGAAGCTTTTTTAAAAAATGAAACAGATATTGAAAAGTTGCATGATGAAATTAATATAGCTGAAAATTAGGATACAGCTTGCAAAATATCAGTGAATTGATTATAGTAAGAATTATCGAAAGAAGAGGATGCAGTTTTCATAAGTATGTTTAATGAAGCAATTAAGTGCTGAAGAAGTTAAACTGAAAGGGTGAACTGCCGAAGTGGATGCTAACTTAGATTTAGTGACTGCTGGGGTCTGATTTAATAAGTCAGAAACTGTCGTGATTATATAGTAATCACGGGGCGCTTATAACGATTTGACTGAGTCTATTAATCTGAGTCTTTTTGTATAACGCGTAATAGTGTTGTACAAAAGGTCTCTTTTTCTTTTCTCAATTTTAAAAATCACGAGTGCTCCTCTATATATAGGGGGGATTTCATATGGCAGAACAAGAAGGTATGCACCGAGAGTTAAAAACAAGACACTTATCAATGATTGCCTTGGGTGGAAGTATTGGAACAGGCTTATTCGTTGCGAGTGGGTCAGCAATTTCGAAGGCAGGGCCAGGTGGTGCGTTACTAGCTTACATTGGCATTGGAATTATGGTTTACTTTTTAATGACTAGTTTAGGTGAAATGGCAACGTATTTACCAGTTTCAGGGTCGTTTGCGGTTTATTCAACGCGATTTGTTGATCCTGCGATGGGTTTTGCAATGGGTTGGAATTACTGGTTTAACTGGGCAATTACATTGGCTGTTGATATTAGTACAGCTGCCTTGGTTATGCAATTTTGGTTGCCAGATGTACCAGGATGGATTTTTAGTACAATCTCGTTAGTTATTATTTTTTCAATTAATGCGTTGTCAGTTAAATCATTTGGTGAAACAGAATATTGGTTATCAATTATTAAAGTGGTGACTGTCATTGTCTTCTTAATCGTTGGTGTATTGACTATATTTGGTATTCTAGGTGGCCATGCAACGGGACTTGAAAACTTTACAATGAAGAAAGCTCCATTTGTTGGTGGTGTTCCAATGATTCTAAGTGTATTCGTCGTCGCTGGTTTCTCTTTCCAAGGAACTGAATTAATCGGTATTACGGCGGGAGAATCAGAAACGCCTGAAAAGAGTATTCCAAAAGCAATTAAACAAGTGTTTTGGCGGATTCTACTATTCTATATTTTCGCTATTTTTATCATTGCAGCAATTATTCCGTATACAAGTCCAGATTTACTCGGCTCAAGCGCATCAGATATTTCAATTAGTCCATTTACATTGGTCTTTCAAAGAGCTGGGTTAGCCTCTGCAGCAAGTGTTATGAATGCAGTTATCTTAACATCTGTACTTTCAGCTGCAAATTCAGGAATGTATGCATCAACTCGAATGCTTCATTCACTTGCGGAACAGGGTTACGCTCCTAAAAAGTTTAAACAAACGAATAGTCGTGGTATTCCAATGGCAGCACTAGTGGGAACAACATTTATCGGATTACTCACATTTTTAGCAAGTGTTTTTGGAGCAAAAGTGTATGTCTTTTTACTGAGTGCTAGTGGGTTAACTGGATTCATCGCTTGGCTAGGAATTGCAATCTCACATTACAGATTTAGAAAAGCGTTCAAAGCGCAAGGACATGAAGTGTCAGAATTAAAGTACTCTGCAAAATGGTTCCCAGTGGGCCCTATTTTAGCGCTTGTTCTTTGTATTTTAGTTATTCTTGGACAAGATATTCAATCATTTAAAAATTTTGATTGGGAAGCAATCTCGGTTAGTTATATGAGCATTCCGTTATTTGTTATCTTGTACACATATTATAAAATACGCTATAAAACAAAATTAATTCCATTAAAAGATGTAGATTTATCAAAGAAATGAGGCACATTTTGACTAGAAGAAAATGGATGATGATGGTAGTAATGATGTGTGCACTATTAATAGGTGCATGCGGTAAGAAAGCGAATACGACACCTAGCCATAAAACGGTAAAAGTCACACAAAAAAGTGAGCTACCTAAAGGTGTAAAGGCAAATGATTGGAATTTAATATTAGTTAATTCAGAGCATAAACTCAAGCAAGAACTGGATTTTAAACAGAAAATAGATGGAAATGTTATTGTAAATTCAAAAATTGAGAGTGCTTTGAATGATTTTGTATCAGCAGCAAATAAGGCCGGGTATAAGGCGTCACTGGTATCTGGTTATCGATCAATTAGCTACCAAAAAGAGGTCTATGCAGACTCAATTAAAAGCTATGAAAATTCGGGAAAGTCAGTTGCTCAGGCTAAACAATTAACAAAAGAGTATGTGGCAGAACCAGGATCAAGCGAACATCACACCGGACTAGCAGTCGATATGATGTCATCAAATTGGTATGCCAAACATAATGATTTAGATAATAGTAGTGAAACAGATAAGGGTCAAAAATGGTTAATCAACCATGCGGTAAATTATGGATTTATATTGAGATTCCCGAAAGATAAAGAAAAATCGACTAAAATTGATTATGAAACATGGCATTTCCGCTATGTTGGTAAAAGTAACGCGAAATATATAGTTAAGCATCATCTTTCGTTAGAAGAGTATATCGATTTGCTTAATAAAGCGGGTAAGAATTAAACTTGCAATTTAATAAAACAACGCTTATTATTAAAGTAATAAATAAACACGGAAAACGTTATAAGTAGGCATTTAAGAGACGTAATGGTGGTGGAAATTACGAAGCTGAAAATCCGGCGTGAATAAGTGGGTGGGTAATGCCACACGGGAGACCGTTATCTATTTGAGTGTGACAAATGATTATTTGTCGAACTTGGGTGGTACCGCGAAAATGAGCCTTTCGTCCCAATTAGTGGATGAGTGGGCTTTTTTTATACAAAAAAAGGAGGAACAGAATATGTTAGATATTAAAATGATTCGTCAAAATGTCGATGAAGTTAAGGAACAATTGGGTAATCGTGGGGTAAAACCAGAGATTATTGATGAAATGGTTGAAAAGGATCGTAAACGTAGGGATATTATTGTTCAAACCGAAACTTTAAAAAAGAAAAGAAACGATGTATCGCAAGCTATTGCACAATTAAAACGAAATAAAGAAAATGCAGATGCTCAAATCGAAGAAATGAAAAAAGTCGGAGATGAAATTAAAGCATTTGATGAAGAATTAAAGGTTTTAGATGCAGACGTAACAGATATGGCATCGCGACTACCAAATATGCCAAATAAAACGATTCCAGTAGGTCCTGATGAAGATTCAAACATTGAATTAAGAAAAGTAGGTACACCAAGAACTTTTGATTTTGAGCCGAAAGCACATTGGGAAATCGGTGAAAATTTAGATATTTTAGATTTTGAACGTGGCGCTAAAGTGTCGGGCAGTCGATTCCTATACTATAAAGGATGGGGAGCTCGTTTAGAACGTGCTTTATACAATTTTATGCTTGATCAACATGCAATTGATGGTTATACAGAGATTATTCCTCCATATATTGTTAATGATGAGTCAATGTACGGAACTGGTCAATTTCCGAAGTTTAAGGAAGACGTTTTTCAAATCGCAAATGAAAATTTAACGTTAATTCCAACAGCAGAAGTACCATTAACTAATTACTACAGGGATGAAGTTATTCCGGAAGAAAAATTACCAGTATATTTCACAGCTCTCTCACCCTCATTCAGATCTGAAGCAGGAAGCGCTGGAAGAGATACACGTGGATTGATTAGATTGCATCAATTTAATAAAGTTGAAATGGTGAAATATACTAAACCAGAAGATTCATATGCAGAACTAGAAAAAATGACAAGTGATGCAGGCAGAATTATGGAAAAACTTGGGTTACCATATCATGTGATAACATTGTCAACGGGAGATATGGGATTCTCAGCAGCAATGACACATGATTTAGAGGTTTGGTTACCTGCACAAAATATGTATCGTGAAATTTCAAGTTGTTCTAATACTGAAGCATTTCAGGCTCGTAGGGCTCATATCCAATATAGGGATGATGATGGAAAATTACAGTTTGTACACACGTTGAATGGTTCAGGATTGGCAGTTGGTCGTACGCTAGCAGCAGTTCTTGAAAATTATCAGAATGAAGACGGGTCGGTAACTATTCCGGAAGTTCTTCAACCATACATGGGTGGATTAGACATTATTAAATAGCTTTTATCAAAAAAGCGACTTAAACTTATCAATTCGATGAGGTTAAGTCGCTTTTTTGATAAAGTAATAATTAATAAATCAAATTTATCTGTAATGAAGTATTGACAGGGTGTATACCAGATGGTATATTAATAAAGCTGATTGATACGGCAAGAAGAAATGAATATTTATTCAAAAAAATTCTTGACAAATCATGACGTGGTTGATATGATATAAAAGTTGTCAAAAGCAACCAAGTAGATCTTTGAAAACTGAACAAATTTTCGACAAATCAAATGT
>NZ_JBXAYB010000006.1:0-91346 GCF_056782115.1 Dellaglioa sp. CoH-56-MRSF-14
TTGATTTGTCGAAAATTTGTTCAGTTTTCAAAGATCTACTTGGTTGCTTTTGACAACTTTTATATCATATCAACCACATCATGATTTGTCAAGAATTTTTTGAATAAATATTCATTTCTTCTTGCCGTATCAATCAGCTTTATTAATATACCATCTGGTATATCTCATGTCAACACTTTATTTGCGATATTCATTATCGCCTCAATAGCACTTATTAAATATATCAGCTTTCTTTTTCTTGGTCAAGTCTATTTATGTGAATATCTCTTAATATTACAAATAAATCGTAATTTCAGTCCCCTTATCATTCGAATCTTTCACACTAATCTCTCCACCCATTGATGTCACTAGTTCCTGCACAATAGCGAGGCCAAGCCCATTACCTTCTATTTGTTTATTTCTAGACGGATCTACTCTATAGAAACGTTCAAATATTCTTTTTTTGTCTTGATTTGAAATACCAATACCAGTATCTGATACTGCTATAAAAAATCTTGTCTTTATTTTGCCTACTTCAACTACCATACGCCCATTATCAACATTATATTTAACAGCGTTTTGCAATAAATTACCTAAGATAGTGGCTATCTTATTTTTATCAAACTTTACATAAAGATCTTTTGTTATTCTCTTGTCTACTATTAAATTTTTACTTTTAATAGTACTACTTAATAAATCTAACTCATAATTTATCATAGCATCTAAATTGAAACTCGAAATATTTTCTTTGGGTTTTTGCCCTTTTGCTAATTTTAATATCTCTTGAATTAATACTTCTAATTTTTCACTTTCGTCATAAATAATATTTAAAAATTTGTTAGTTGTACTTGAATCAACAGATTCTTCTAAAAGAGTTTCAGCAAATCCTTTAATTGCTGTTACTGGTGTTTTCAATTCATGACTCACATTTCCGACAAATTCATTTTGCATTTTCTCTAATAATTTCAGCTCAGTTATATCATATAAAATTACGATTACTTGAAATTCTACATTGTTATTTGCTATATAGACGACCGTTGCATCAACCACTCTGTTTGTATTGGCAATTTCAACTTCATCTCTTTGCTTATCTTGTGTTTTAATGGCTTTTTCAATTAGTCCACTCAATTTGTATGTTTTAATATCATCAATATATGAATGTTGCTTACTTTCTATCTGTTGGCCTAATAATTTAGAAATCATATCATTTACGACTAGTACTTGTCTTTTATGATCAATTTGCATAACCCCAACTGTCAAATGTTCAATTAATTTTAGATAGTTATTATTTTGTACCTGATAGTGAATATTTCTTTTCTTTTGATAACTTTCAACACGATTAATGGCTTTCGATAATTCAAAATTGGGACTATCTGTATCTAGTAATACATGATAAGAATCTCCTTTATTGACTAAACTATTCAATATATTAGCCATTAATTCGGACTCAGCACCTGCTTTAGATGCTATTTTATAAAGTATAGCTATTTCAATCAAACTCAACACACTTACTCCAATAATACTATTCTTACTAAAAAGTTTCCCGGATACATCCCATAGAAGTGTCATACTAAATGTTAAATTTAGCAACAAGATTAACGTCGTAATTATCCATTTTAGTTTTTGTTTCATTTATTCTCCTCAAACTTATAGCCAAATCCTCGAACTGTCTTTAAATATAGGGGGTTTTTAGCATCTACTTCTAATTTTTCGCGTAAATGGCTCACATGCATATCTATCATCCTTGTTTGCCCTTCATAATCGTATCCCCAAACACCGCTCAATAACTTTTCTCTACTTAGCACACGTCCTGTTCGTTTAATAAAATATACTAAAAGTTCGAACTCTTTTGGTGTTAATGCAACTTTTTCATCATTTTTATAAACTGAATAGTTAGAAAAATCAATTTTAAAATCTTTAAATTCTCTCACTTCATTATCAATTTGTTCATCCTTAGATGAGTCATGTTCAGTACGTCTCAAAATAGCCTTAATTCTTGCTATTACTTCTCTTGGACTAAACGGTTTAGTCATATAATCGTCTGCACCAATTTCTAAACCAATTATTTTATTCAATTCATCATCTTTAGCCGTTAAAATGATTATTGGCGTTTTTACTTTTTCTTGTCTTAATTTTTTTGTAACTTCGATACCATCGTAACCAGGCAGCATCAAATCGAGAATAATGAAATCAAAATTTTGTTCTGTTGCTTTTTTAAATGCACTAGGCCCATCTATTGCTACATGCACTTCATAGTTCGCATTTTCTAGATTATACGTTAACAGCGTAACAATTGCTGGTTCATCATCTACAACTAAAATTTTTTTCATTATTTATCCCCCTGATAACTAAATTTATTTAATTATGACTAACCCTATTTCATATGGTGAGTCTGAAAATATCGCACTTTCTGTTATTTTTGTATCTCCACTAAATGTCCTAATTTTTAATCGACAATACGTTGAGCTACTCTGTAATGCTTCATACAATTCGGTTTCGTTTCTAACTTCAATGCCATTACATTGAACGACCACATCACCAACCTCTACGTCCATCTTTGAAGCTGGCGTACCTGGGCGTACCCCTACAATTAATATTCCTTCATTGGATTCTGCAAACCATTTTTCTTGTTTATTATCATGGCGTTTGATCATATATTGGCTGATACAATACGCAACTAATAGAACAATTAATCCATATATCCCCATTATTGGTATAAATATAGCCATTATCGCTAAACCTGTCCCTATAAAAGCTAAATATAAGTATTGTTTTTTTATAAATTTGATAGCTACTCTTGGTATTTCTTTATAGATACGTAATGATAGCCCAACAATTAATGGTAAAATAATGATGTTAAATTCTGTACCTGCTATATGAATAATTGGCCACCAAGAGAGTACACTATGGAATTGATCACCCGGTGTTAGAATTACAAGTGGCACCAGATACAGATCCTTCATACTAAACGACGATATATTTCGCCCTCGTTTACCTGACTGTGTGTTCGGCGATAAGGGACTATTTCTGAATAAATACAGCGCACAAGCAGTTATAAATAAAATGACTGTCCCTATCAGTAGAATCCCTGTCGTAAATTCAACGTGAAATTCTTCATATTTAAATATTTCAAAATTACTTAATTGAGATTTAGTCATCCCATATACTAGTCCCGATATAATAAATAGCGGAAAGATAGCATCAAATACTGGGTATAGTAGTAGTCCTAAAATCATAAAAATAGCATAAATAACTACCCAGTTAATAGGCAACATAACACCTAGTCCAAATAGTAACATTGATCCAATAATACTAAAAATAAAGCCTACTTTTATTGCATGACGTCCCTCATAAAAATCACTATCGACAGCTGTTCTAAATGCTTGTCTCTCTTTTTTAATTCTTCGTGTATACATACCATAAATCAGTATAATTGCTAACCAAAGCGTTGGTTGCATGAAAAAGTTTCCAATAATTTTAAGCGTTACCATAAATGCACCTATTTTCTTTAATATATAGTACTCAAATTATATCATGCTTTGTCATGATTCAAAAAAGATAATCATAATAACAAAAAAGACTGAATTTTGCATTTAGCAAAATCAGTCTTTTAAAATTTAATTAAATTTTAAGGAAACGACGCATTGAAACGAACGATCCTAAAGCACCAATAATTATCCCGATTGACACTAATAATAAATCAATTTCTGCCAAGAAAGTTCCTGGTGTTAATAATTGATAACTAGTTGATGCCAACGAAACTTGTAAACCGTTATAAATCCAAATATAGCCAAAATCAACTAAAATAATTGGAATGATAGCACCTAAAAGCCCAGTCCATGCACCTTCAAGTAAAAACGGCCATCTGATAAATCCATTCGTCGCACCTACTAGACGCATAATTCCAATCTCATTTCTTCGAGATAAAATTGTGATTCTAATCGTGTTAGAAATTAAGAATACTGCAACAAAGAGGAGTAAAGCACTAATAATCATACCCCATTTTTGGATATTACCAACTACTTTAAATAGTTTTTTAGCAGATGTGCCCCCAAAACTAGCATCATTTACATAATCTAAACTTTTAGCACGTTTTGCAATTTGCTCAGTTTGTTTTGGTTTTTTAGTTTGAACATCAAATGTATCATATAGTGGATTATCATCCCCACCAAATAACTTAAATTCATTACCATAACTACCAACAACTTGTTGTAATTGCTCCTTTTTACTTGAAAAAGTAACTTTTTTAACTTCTGAATAACTTTCAAGTTTCTTTTTCAAATCAGCCTGTTGATTCTTTGTTGTCTTTCGTTCAACAAACACTCTGACTTGAACATCGTTCTCAACATCAGATGCTAATTTATTTACGTTCATTAAGATTGAAAGTAACACCCCAACCAAAATTAACGTTACAGTAACAGCACTAATAGCAGCAACAGACATCCATCCATTACGACGTAAACTCTTAATACTTTCACCAAAATGACGCCTAAACGTTCTCATTTTCATAACCGTATTTTCCTCCTTCTTCATCTCGGGCAATACGGCCATCTTCAATAGCCAACAAACGATGTGGATATTTGTTCACAATAATACTATTATGAGTTGCCATGATAACTGTTGTCCCTTGTTCATTAACTTTTTCTAAAATTGACATAATATCATCTGACGTTTCAGGGTCTAAATTCCCCGTTGGTTCATCAGCAATTAAGACTTCTGGTTTATTTGCAACTGCACGTGCAATCGCAATTCTTTGTTGTTCACCACCAGATAATTCTTCCGGAAATTTATCCGCCTTGTCAGACAAATCAACAAGATCTAGCACGTAATCAACACGTTCTTTAATTTCTGCAGGTTCTTTTTCAATAACTTCTAACGCGTATGCAATATTTTCAAAAATTGTTAAACGAGGTAATAATTTGAAATCTTGGAATACAATTCCTAAATCTCTTCGTAAAAATGGTACTTCTTTTGGTTTCATCGTTTCTAAATGAAAATCATTTACTGTGATTTCACCAGATGTTGCTTGTTCTTCATGGTACATCATTTTTATAAATGTCGACTTTCCGGCACCACTAGGTCCAACCACATATACGAATTCACCTTGGTCAATTCGAAGATTAATATCATTGCTTGCAATAATATCATCAGAATATTGTTTAAATACATTTTTAAATTCTATCAAACAGTGAATCCTCCTGTGTCTATTTTCATAACATTTTCATTATAGCATGATTATTTACCTTTATATTGCAGTAGTCTTACAATTAAGTTTCATTTTTTAACTTGGATTTTCATTTTTTAATTTCCACTGTAAATAAGCATTAATAAATCCATCTATATCACCGTCCATTACCGCTTGAACATTACCAGTCTCAAAATCGGAACGATGATCCTTAACCATTGAGTATGGGTGGAACACATATGATCGAATCTGCGACCCCCATCCAATATCCATTTGTTCACCTTGAATGGCAGCACGTTCTTTTTCTTTTGCTTCCATTTCAAGTTGATATAACTTAGATTTCATCATACTTTCAGCCGTTGCCCTATTTTGAAATTGTGACCGCTGCGCTTGGCTCGAAGTTACTATCCCTGTTGGAATATGAATTAATCTAACTGCTGAAGATGTTTTATTAATATGTTGTCCACCAGCTCCGGATGATCTAAATACTTCCATTCTGATATCATCTTGATTTAATTCTATTTCGACTGAATCATCCAACTCTGGCATCACATCAACAGATGCAAAAGACGTGTGGCGTCGACCAGCAGCATCAAAAGGTGAAATACGAACTAATCGATGCACCCCTTTTTCACTCTTAAGATAACCATACGCGTTTACTCCCTTAATAAGAAGCGTCACACTTTTCAATCCCGCTTCATCGCCAGATTGATAATCTACTGTTTCGACGATTAGCCCACTTTTTTCAGCCCATCTCGTATACATTCTAAGTAACATTAATCCCCAATCCTGAGATTCGGTACCTCCTGCACCTGGATGGATTTCTAAAATAGCATTTCTGCTATCATAAGGTTCATTCAATAATAATCGTAATTGATACTTGTCGAGTGCTTTTTTTGTCTCGTTAAACAAGTCATCAAATTCTATTAGCATATCATTATCATTTTCTTCTTGTAATAATTCAAGCATGACTTGTAATTCTGATACCTTACTCTCTAAATCATGAAACGCATCATATTTACCTTTTAATTGATTGTTTTCGTCAATAACTTTTTGTGCTTCTTCTTGGTGATTCCAAAAATCTGGGTTAGCCATTCGTTCTTCATTTTCAGAAATACGTTCATTCAGCGTCTCTAAGTCAAAGAGACCCCCTGAAGTTAGTTATTTTTTGTTCCATTTCATTAATTTGTTTCCTATAATCGCTTAATTCCATCAATTTTCTCCTTAATTTACTAAAAAGAGTCACCTTCAAACTCTATCGAATTCGGAAGTGACTCTTTAATAATGTTCTCTGATTAACTTTTTGATTAACGTTTAATATTTTGTCTGATTTCAGCTTTCATAAATAAACGTGTCACTTCAAATTCTATTGCTCCAACGACTTCTTCGAACATTCTAAATCCATCTGATTGGTATTCAACTAGAGGGTTTAATTGTCCGTAGCCACGTAGTCCAATAGACTGACGAAGTTGATCCATTGCATCAATATGCGCTGTCCATTTATCATCAACAACACGTAACACAACCACTTTTTCAAATTCAAGCATTTGTGCTGCATCAACTAATTGATCTTCTTTAATTTCATAGTTCTTTTCAGCGCGGTCGACCAAGTAGGCTTCGATTTGGTTAGCATCTTTACCTTCTAAATCTGCCAATGAGATACTGTCTTCATTAACCATTGAAGAGACAGCAAAATCTACAATAGCTTGTAAATTCCATTCATTTTGGTCACCTTGCGTGTGCATCTGAACAATATGATTAACAGTACGTTGTATCATAGGCATAATAACAGGTTTTAATGTTTTTTCTTCCATAATAATTTGTTGTCTCTGGTTATAAATAACCTCACGTTGTTCACGCATAACATCATCATATTGTAAAACATTTTTACGTGTATCATAGTTATTACCTTCGACACGTTTTTGTGCTGATTCAACTTGTTTTGTAATCATACGACTTTGGATAACAGCGTCATCTTCAGTAATGTTCATACGTTCTAAGAAGCTCTTAATACGTTCTGAACCGAATCGTAACATCAAATCATCTTCCAAAGAAAGATAGAATTGTGTCATCCCATCATCCCCTTGACGGCCAGCACGGCCACGAAGTTGATTATCAATACGACGAGATTCATGGCGTTCTGTACCAATAACAGCTAATCCACCAATTTCTTTAACGCCAGGGCCTAATTTAATATCAGTTCCACGTCCGGCCATATTCGTAGCTATGGTAACAGCACCACGTTGTCCAGCATTTAAAATGATTTCAGCTTCACGTTCATGATTTTTAGCATTTAAGACAGCATGTGGAATTTCAGCATCATCTAACATTTGTGCCAATAATTCTGACGTTTCAACTGCTACAGTACCAATCAACATAGGTTGACCAGCTTCATGGCGTTCTTTGATATCAGCAATGACAGCTTTAAATTTGCTATTTAAAGATGGATACAATAAATCTGCTTTATCATCACGAATAATAGGTTTATTCGTTGGAATTTGAACAACTTCCATATTATAAATTTCACGGAATTCTTCTTCTTCAGTTTTAGCAGTACCCGTCATACCAGATAATTTCTTGTACATTCTAAAGAAATTTTGGTAAGTGATGTTAGCCATTGTTTTAGTTTCGTCTTCAATTTCAACATGTTCTTTAGCCTCGATAGCTTGATGAACACCATCAGAATAACGACGACCTTCCATAATACGACCAGTAAATTGATCAACAATCATAACTTCACCATCTTGTACAACATAATCTTTATCACGTAGCATAACAAAATTAGCCCGTAATGCATTATCCAAATGATGAGTCAAAATTGTATTATCTGTATCATATAAATTATCTAGTCCAAAATATTTTTCACCTTTACGAATTCCTTCTTCGGTTAATGAAATTGATTTTGATTCAAGATCAATTTTATAGTCTTCTTCTTCAGTTAACGTTTTAACAAAACGATCTGCACGAACATACATGGCAGTCGTCTTTTCAGCTTGACCAGAAATAATCAACGGTGTTCTAGCTTCATCAATCAAAATTGAATCAACTTCATCGACGATAACATAGTTTAAAGGTCTTTGAACCATATCTTCACGATAAACAACCATGTTATCACGTAAGTAATCAAAGCCTAATTCACTATTTGTTGAATAGGTAATATCAGCTGCGTAGGCTTCGCGCTTTTCTTCAGCTGTTTTTTCGTTAATATTCAATCCGACAGT
The DNA here is from genome assembly GCF_056782115.1 of Dellaglioa sp. CoH-56-MRSF-14. The sequence goes on from NZ_JBXAYB010000006.1 coordinate 8,386, forward strand.
TAAACCTAACCATGAATATAATTCGCCCATTTCTGTTGCATCACGGCTTGATAAATATTCATTAACAGTAACAACATGAACACCTAGACCTGAAATTGCATTTAAATAAACGGGCATAGTAGCTGTTAAAGTTTTACCTTCACCAGTTTTCATCTCCGCAATATCACCATTATTTAAAACCATTCCACCAATCATTTGCACACGGAATGGGTATAGTCCTAACACACGTTTTGCGGCTTCTCGTACCACTGCAAATGCTTCTGGTAAAAGATCATCAAGCGTTTCACCTTCTTGATATCTTGCTTTAAAAGCAGGTGTTTTAGCTTTTAGTTCATCATCAGATAATAAAGCCATCTCGTCGGCCATATTTTCAATATTATCGGCTATTTTGCCTAGTTTTCTTAATTCACGATTATCACTTTCAACCCATTGTCTTAATACATTTGCCATTTAGCTTTTCCCCTTATATATCAAACACATTTATTGAATTATTTTTAATTATAATATCATTTTTTATAGTATCACTAAATCAATAAATTTTAAACTAAAATAACAAAAAAGCCCTGAGTAGTTAACTTACTCAACAGGCTTTTCAAGGTTAGTTTAATCTTCAGCTTCAATTAAACCATAGCGACCATCTTTACGTTTGTAAACAATGTTAATACCCTCTGTATCAGCATCTTCGTAAATAAAGAAGTTATGGCTCAACATATCCATTTGTAAAATAGCTTCTTCACTATTCATTGGTTTTAAAGAAACATGCTTTGTCCGAACAACATCAAATTTGCTTACTTCATCAATAGAATCTGATTCTTCATCAGCAATTTCATTACGAATTTCAATATCTTTAATTCCCTTGCCTCTTGATTGGCGATTAATTTTAGTTTTATATTTGCGAATTTGACGTTCTAATTTATCAGTCACAAGATCAACACTTGAAAGTAAATCTTGTGATGTTTCTTCAGCTCGAAGGACGAGAGAAGGCATCGGAACTGTCACTTCAACTTTGGCCGTTTTATCTGAATAAACTTTTAAATTAACATGGGCCGTTGAATTAGATGTATCAGTAAAGTATTTTTCTAATTTAAATAATTTCTTTTCAACATAATCTCTAGTAACATCTGTAACTTCAACATTTTCACCGCGAATATTGTATTTTAACATAATAAACTCTCCCTTCAATCTACAGCAGGTAACGAAACTATTAATTACCTTACCGCTTGATTTAATTATAAGCGAATAGACTTAAATTTACAAATGATATCCCTTAACAAATCTATTTAAAACGCCATTGTAATCGTTAACAGTCATTTTAACTTTTGCTTAAATATATCATACTAATTTATTTAAAAATTGTACCTATTGTTCATTATCTTGCAAGGGTAATACTCTTAATGCTTTTAGCATTTTGTGCTAACAAAATATGGGCATAAAATAGTGTTCGGCCGGTAGTATAAATATCATCCACAATCAAAACAACTTTATCCGATAAATCTGGGCAATCTGGACTAAGTTCAAACGGTTGAATTAATTCAAGCCTTTGTTGCCTATTTTTATGCGATTGTTTTTCTTTAACCGTATTATTTCGCACTAAAAAATGATCATGCTTAATATCTAAAAGACCACAGACTTGATTAAATCCTCGATTATTTAACGTTTCAGAATCAACAGGTATCACCACGAGGTAATCAAAATCAATTGTTTCTATTTTGTGCTTTAATTGTACTTGAAAAATAGTTCTCAGCTGATAATCACCATTAAACTTATAATTTTTAATGATATCTTTCATAAAATCATTATAAATGTACAACGCTTGATTCTGAAAATTTAAATTAGGATAAATAAGTTGCCATTTCTTACAATCCGCACATAATTGTGGCCTATTTTGTTCTCGACCGCATCCTCTACAGGCTAACTGAGTATTAATCAATCGTAACTGCTCCTGGCATCTCTTACAAACTATCTTTTTTTCATAAGGTTTAGTCGATAATATAAATGCTAGCGTTAATTTTTGACTAAATGTATTATGACAAATCTGACAGTTTCTCATATCTTTAATTTCCTTGCTTTACGATTCATCGTTTTTATTTGTCCAACTGCCTTTTTTATTGAAATCGTGTAGTCACAACATAAAAAGATAACGTCACCAAACGGACGATTGACATTACGTCCCACTCTGCCAGCAATCTGAACTAACGCTGCCGTTGAAAAAGTTTTATCATCTGCACCCAGAACAAAAACATCCAGATTAGCAAATGTCACACCACGTTCTAAAATTGTTGTTGTGATTAGATACCGTAGTTCGCCTGTTCTAATTGCCTTAACTTTATCTAGTCTATCTGGATCTTCAGAATAAACAGTGTCCCCCTTTAAATTAGGAAACTTCTTTTTAAATGCTTCCATTACTGGTTCCAATAACCAAATTTTCGGCACAAAAATTAAAAATGGATCCTTACGTTTTAGCCACTCTGTCATTTTCAGTGTTAATTTTTTGGGTAAACGTCCTTTTTTTAAATTCTTTTCCCACGCTTTTTCAAATTTAATTTTAATTTCAGGCAATAATTGACCATGAAAGCGTATTGGTAAATAACTAACCGTTAATTGTTTTAAGCGAACCTCCTTTAACAGATCCTCACTTGGGGTTGCCGTTAAAAATAAACTTGCCCCTTTTTGTTTAGTTGCTTGTGTTGTTGCTTGAAGCAGTAATTGATTCTGTGCATATGGAAAGGCATCTACCTCATCAACTATCATAACGTCAAACGCTTTATGAAATCTTAACAATTGATGTGTTGTACAGATGACTAGTTGGGTATAACGGTATGGTTCCGTTGTCTTTCCGTGCAGCAAACAAATATCAATATTTTGAAATGCTGCCTGCAATCTCGGAAATAATTCAATACAAACATCGACCCGTGGTGATGCTAAACAGATGCGCTTACCATCCATAATAGCAGCTTCAATACCTTTGAATAGCATTTCTGTTTTACCAGCGCCGGTTACCGCCCACAGTAAATGCCGGGCACCCGAATTTTTAAAAATTTGTTTCACTTCATTAGCACATATTTCTTGGCTAGTCGTTAATTCTCCATTCCACGTCAATGGACTCCCTTTTTGAGTTGAAAACAAGTTGGGTTCAGGTATAGTATAAAGTGTAGTCGTAGTTGAAATACGTCCTAATATCATACAGTATGAACAATAGTACCGGTCACCTTGTAATTTATTTTCCTTTAAATTAAGTTGTGAAAGGCATCTGCGACAGATTAATTGTTTATCTTCAATACTAATTCCTGGGTACGACGTAAGTTCATCTAAATTAATAGTTTCGTCAATTTCTGAATCAGTTATTAAACGACCATACAAACTTGAAAGTGTCATTCTCCTCAATCCCTTCAATAAGTTTAAATACGCAAAGGAACCTTAATTATGTCAAAAAATTATTTAACAATTAAAGAATCTGGTTTAGCCACATTAATTGAAAAGAAGTCTTCCTTCATTTGTCGTGTCACTCGAATCGCGACAGAATCTGATGCAGTTGCTTTTATTGAATCAGTCAAGAAATTAGAACCTAAAGCAAGACATCACTGTTTTGCATACACATTTGGTACTGAGTCTGAAATCCAACGTCAAAGCGATGATGGTGAACCCTCTGGAACGGCTGGTGTTCCCATTCTAGAAGTTATTAAAAAAAATCAGCTTAAAAATATTTGTATCGTTGTTAGTCGAAAGTTTGGTGGTATTAAGCTAGGTGCTGGTGGTTTAATCCGTGCTTATAGTAATGCTGCTTCGCAGACGATTGAACAAATTGGTATCGTTGAACGTATTTTACAAACCGAACTTATTTGCCAAATTGCTTACCAAAATGTTGGAAAACTTGAAAATTATCTTGAAAAAAATTCAATTATAATCCAACACACAACCTATCTTGAAACAGTAGAAATAACTTTAGCAGTTGATAAAAATTTGATATTAACCTTACAAGATCAACTAATCAACCTACTCAATAACCAAATAACTTTTAAATTAGGCCAAGATTTATATAATGAAATTCAAGTTAAGTAAAAAGGATGCCCAATTACTGGACATCCTTTTTACTATCTATTTTTTTGAAGTCATCGTTTTAACAATTCTTTTAATCCAATTTAGCAGTGGCTTTCGTTTAGATCCAACTAATCCGATGGACTCTACGAATAGTTCTAGTCCCACTAATGTCGCAACTGACATTAGTATTGAACCCCAAATTGATGATATTGGATAAAGTAATGAAATAAATGAAAAAATTAACGCAATGCCATATATAACTAATACTGTCTGTCGATGCGTTAACCCCATTTGCATCAAACGATGATGTAAATGATGTTTGTCTGCTTGAGAGATAGGCTTTTTATTTAAAATCCGGCGTAACATTGCATAAACAGTATCCGTAATTGGTACACCCAATATTAAAACAGGCACAATAATAGAAATAAAAGTTGCATTTTTAAGTCCAGATAAAGAGAATACTGAAATCATAAATCCAATAAATAACGCGCCTGTATCCCCTAAGTAGATTCTAGCTGGAAAGAAATTATATGGCAAAAATCCAATCAGAGCAGCAACCAGCGTAAACATCATAATTGCAATATAACTATTTGTATTAACTAAAAAGAAATAGCCTACCAAACCACTTGTAAATAAATCAATAATGGAAACCCCAGTTGCTAAGCCATCTAATCCGTCTATTAAATTAATAGCATTTGTAATAGCTAAAATCCAAATAATTGTAATAGGGAAACTCATCCATCCTAAATTAATAATACCAAAATAAGGTAAAGTGAATGTCGTCATTCGCATATTTGAAAAAAAGTAGACGATCAAGGCGGCAACTGTGATGCCAAACATCTTTTGGCGTGGTTTTAATTCAAACTTATCATCTAAAACACCGGTGATAATAATTACCAATTCAGCAACAAACAGTGTCACTAACATTTTTATTGGATATTGATTTTTTAAAATAAAAAAATTCGTAAAGTTAAAAGCTATAAAAATGGCTAATCCACCCATTGTAGGCATTGAAACCTTATTTACTCGTCTATTATTTGGAACATCGACTGCTCCAATTTTAATTGAAAATAGTCTAATAACGGGAGTTAGCAACGCGGAGATAAGCGCTGTTGCGAAAAATGCTACGATAATTGGAAACATTTTGATATCTCTCCTTAAAAATATTCTGTCATAGTAGTCTTAACTATACCACGTTGTTAAATAAATACAAAAAAAGTATCAATTAAATTTAATTGATACTTTTCAATGTTTATTTTTTCAAATGATAATTATATGTTGCAACAATAATATTCTCGCGAGAATTTAAGACCGTTCTCAATCTTAAACTCGTTTGATTATGAAGAATATTTTGCCATGGTTTTCTTGGAACAAACTGTGGTACTAAGACTGTCGTTGTGAAGTTACGAGCAGCGGCATTCTTAGCAATAACATCTGTAAATTTCACAACAGGTGAAGCAATTGAACGATATGACGAATGTAAATCAACAAAACGAACACCAGGGAAACGTTCTTTAAATTCACGTTCCGTTTCATGTTCTTTTTCCGGATTTGTATCGAAAGAAACGTGCATTGCAATTACGTAGTCACCAATTGAACGTGCATAATTAATTGCACCCGTTGTAACATGCGTTACAGAACTAACTAACACGATAACTGTGGAGCCATCGTAATCATGAATTTCTGCTTCTTCTGTTAAACGTAATTGTTCGGCAACTTTATTGTAATGATCATTTATTTTATAGAATATAATATACATAACTGGCATGATAATAAAGAATGGCCATACTGTTGATAAGCGATATCTAAAGAGAATCAACAAAATACTAAATGAGATAAAGGCCCCTAAGAAATTGTAAAAGGCTTTCATAATCCAACCTTTTGGGCGATCATGATACCATTTTACAATCATCCCTGTCTGAGACAACGTAAACGGAATAAACACACCTACCGCATATAATGGAATTAATAATGACGTTGATCCATTAAATATAAATGTTAAAATAATTGATCCGGCCGCTAACGTGATAATTCCGTTAGAGTAGCCTAATCGATCACCTTTATCCATATACAAATGAGGCATAAATTTATCTTTAGCTAAATTAAACGCTAAAATTGGAAATGCCGAGAAACCTGTATTTGCAGCTAATACTAAAATCAATACTGTTGAAAATTGGAAAACGTAATACAAAATACCTTGTCCAAATGTTGTTTGTGCAATTTGTGAAAGAACAGTTACTTTTTCAGTAGGAATAATGCCATACCAATAGTTTAAGAATGTTATTCCACCAAAGAAGACTGCCAAAAGCGTCGCCATAATTGTTAAAGTAGCAGCAGCATTTTTAGCATGTGGTTTTTTGAAGAAAGGCACTGCATTACTAATTGCTTCAACACCAGTTAATGAAGATGATCCCGATGAGAATGCTTTCAAAAGTAAGGCTAGTGTAATTCCAGGAACGGCCGTACCCACAGCAGCTGTTGCGTGGTAAGGTACTTGACCTGTCATAATATTATAACCACCAACTAGTAACATCAATATAATCATAACCACGAAAAGATAAACAGGAATAGTTAAGAATGAAGCTGATTCCCGCAAGCCTCGTAAGTTCATTGCCATTACCAAAATAATAATAACCACTGAGATTGCTACTTGATGTCCATATAACGAAGGTACCGCAGAAATCAATGCCTCAGTCCCTGCGGAAACACTAACCGCTACTGTCAACATATAATCAATTAAAAGCGATCCACCAGAAATTAATCCAGCATTTTTACCTAAGTTTTTACTTGAGACAACATACGCGCCTCCACCCTTAGGATAAGCATGGATAATTTGGCGATACGAAATTGTAATTGAAGCCAATAAAACTAAGACTAACAATGCAATTGGTAATGAATACCAGATTGCCATTGCTGAAAAGCCCACTAAAACGGTAACAATTTGTTCCGTACCATACGCCACAGATGAGAGTGCATCTGACGATAAGAGCGCTAATGCCTTAAATTTTGATAATTGTTGATCTCCTTCTTCAGAAGATTTTAATGGCTTCCCAATTAAAAGTCTCTTTAAATAACGACGCATTTCTCTTTACCCCTTATGTTCTATATTTAAAAATCCATTCATAAATGATGCCAAAACAGCGCATTTATTTTACTGAATAGTTATTTTAATTACTAATTTCTATTCACCGAATTCACTCTATTTTACTCGTTTATTTTTAAATATACAATACTGCAAACAAACTTTATTTTCAGCATAAAAAAAGAGCTACTAATCCCAGAATAACACGGATTAATAGCTCTTAAATTTTCATCATTTTTTATGACAAATGGGTTACATCATACCGCCCATACCACCAGGCATTTGTTGTGGATCAGCTGCAGATACTGGTTCTGGTTTATCTGCAACAACTGCTTCAGTTGTTAATAATAAGGCTGAGACACTAGCTGCATTTTGCAATGCTGAGCGTGTCACTTTAGTTGGATCAACAATCCCAACTTCAATCATATCTTGCCATTCATTTGTTGCTGCGTTAAAACCAATACCAGGTTTTTCTGATTTTAGTTTTTCAACAATAACTGAACCCTCAAGTCCAGCATTCTTTGCAATTTGGCGTACTGGTTCTTCCAAAGCACGTTGAACAATCTTGATACCCGTTAATTCATCGCCAACTGCTTCAAGTGCAGCAACTTTACTAATAACGTTAACAAATGCAGTACCACCACCGGCAACGAATCCTTCTTCGACAGCAGCGCGTGTCGCATTCAAAGCATCTTCAATACGGTATTTGCGTTCTTTTAATTCTGTTTCAGTTGCAGCACCAACTTTGATGACAGCAACCCCACCAGATAATTTTGCCAAACGTTCTTGTAATTTTTCACGATCAAATTCAGACGTCGTTTCATCGATTTGTTTTTTAATCAAACCAACACGTTCTGTAATTTTAGCTTTATCACCAGAACCTTCAACAATAACTGTGTTTTCTTTTGTAATATTAACTTTACCAGCTGAACCTAATTGTTCAATTGTTGTATCCTTCAATTGTAAACCAAGTTCATCAGTAATCACTGTTGCACCAGTAACGATGGCAATATCTTCAAGCATCGCTTTACGACGATCACCAAATCCAGGTGCTTTGACTGCAACAACGTTAAATGTACCACGAATTTTATTCAATACTAATGTTGGTAAAGCTTCCCCATCAACATCATCGGCGATGATTAACAATGGGCGACCTTGTTCCACAATAGATTGTAATAATGGTAAGACTTCTTGAATATTAGAAATTTTCTTATCCGTTACTAAAATATATGGTGTCTCTAAGTTAGCTTCCATTTTATCGTTATCAGTTACCATATATTGTGACAAGTAACCTCGATCAAATTGCATCCCTTCAACGACATCTAATGATGTATCGATGCTTTTTGATTCTTCAATTGTAATAACGCCATCATTACCAACTTTTTCCATAGCGTCAGCAATTAAAGCACCAATTTCTTCATTAGCTGAAGATACAGAAGCAATTTGAGCAATATCTTCTTTTGTTTCAACTTTGTGTGATAATTCATGTAATTCAGCAACGGCTGCTTTTGTAGCAGTTTCGATACCACGACGAATCCCAACAGGGTTAGCACCTGCTGTCACATTCTTCATACCTTCAGTGACGATAGCTTGTGTTAAAACAGTAGCAGTTGTCGTTCCATCACCAGCTATATCATTCGTTTTTGAAGCAACTTCTGATACTAATTTAGCACCCATATTTTCAAAATGGTCTTCTAATTCAATCGCACGAGCAATTGTTACACCATCATTTGTAATAATTGGTGAGCCATATGATTCTTCTAAAACAACATTACGGCCTTTTGGTCCTAAAGTTGATTTAACGGTATTGGCTAATTGGTCAACACCTCTAAGCATTGCTGAACGAGCATCTTCAGAAAATTTTAATTCCTTTGACATAATTAATCCACCTCATCTTTAATTTAAATTTATATTAGTCTACTGTTGCAACGATATCTTTTTCATGAACAATTAAGTAGTCTTTACCTTCGAATGAAACTTCTGAGCCAGCATACTTATCAAATAAAACGGTCTCTCCAACGTTAACAGCAACAGCAATTTTTTCACCGTTATCCATCGTACGGCCATCACCAACTGCAACAATTTTTCCTGTTTGTGGTTTTTCTTGTACGTTACTTGCTAAGACGATCCCGCCTACTGTTGTTTCTTCTTCTTTTGTTACTTCTAAAATAACACGATCTGCTAATGGTTTTAACACGTTCTATCCCTCCAACACTTTTATTTAGCACTCTATCTTCCTAAGTGCTAATCACAAAATTAACTATAATCAATTTTTCAAACAATTGCAAGCATTTCAGCTCTTATTTAATAGAATTTTTAATATGAATTGAATTCGCTATCTAGTCAATTATGCTATACTTATCATACAAATTTATTCACTAGAAAAATGCACGACTATCTAATTACAGTTAAAGGAGTTCTCATGTCAAAATCAACTAGTAAAAATTCAATCGCTATTTTATTAGGCTACCTCGTTATCTTTATTTTACCAACAATTCTGAATCAACTATTTTCTTTAAAATCAGTTATCTATCCAGTAATGACGGCTGATTATGTTTTAGGAGCAATATTGTTAATTTGGTTAAATCATTACTTCAGTGCTAGAAATACAATAGATGGTTCCTCTAAATGGTCACAAATTATTTCGTGGGGTATTCTTGGATTCGTTCTAACGTTAGTAATCCAAACAGTTATTCAATTAATTTCATTCACCATTTTAAAAACGACCGTACCCTCACAAAATACAAATGAAATTATGACTATTTTTACAAAATATCCTTATTATATGTTGGCAGTCTCACTTGGTGCTCCCATTATGGAGGAACTCGTTTTTAGAAAAGTCTTTTTTGGCAATTTAGCAAGTTTCATATCACCTATTTCTGCCGCAATTCTTTCTAGTTTATTATTTAGTTTGGCACATAATGATGGCCATTTAGCTATCTACTTTTTAATTGGATTACTTTTCTGTTACCTCTACAAACGAACAGGTGACATCAAAACGTCAATGATTGCTCATATTCTTATGAATAGTCTAGTATTAATTATTCAATCGTCACTTTAAAAGAAAGGTGGAATTATTTTGATTCTGTTACAAGTACAACAAGCAGCTCGCTATTTTGGCGCAGATGTTCTTTTTGAAAATGCAAATATGGATATCAAAGACGATGCTAGGATAGCCCTAGTTGGTCGAAATGGTGCTGGAAAATCAACATTAATTAAAATGATTATTGATCAAGAGGCTACTGATGCTGGTCAAATCATTAAACATAAAGGCATGACCATCGGTTACTTAGCACAAACAACAACTGTTACTTCAGAACGTTCGATTTGGGACGAAATGAGTCGTGTTTTTGATTATTTAAAAAAAATGGAAATCCAAATTCATACATTAGAAGCCCAAATTGCTGATCCTAAAAATGCAGAAGATTCTGAAAAATTTGAAAAACTATTATCAACCTATGATCAAGTTTCACATGATTTCAGTGAAAAAAATGGCTATGGTTATGAATCAGAAATCCGTTCTGTTTTACATGGTTTTAGATTTTATGAAGAAGATTTCAATCGCGATATTAGGACTCTCTCTGGTGGTCAAAAAACACGTTTAGCCTTAGCAAAATTACTTTTAGAAAAACGTGATTTATTAATTTTAGATGAACCAACTAACCACTTAGATATTGAGACACTAACTTGGTTAGAAGGCTATTTGAAGACTTATACAGGGGCACTCTTAATTGTCTCTCATGATCGTTACTTCTTAGATAAAATTGTGACAGAAGTTTATGATATGAGCCATAATGAAACGACTCACTACAATGGCAACTACTCCCAATTTATTGTAAAAAAAGAAGCTAATTTAAAACAAGAATGGAAAGTTTTCGAAAAACAACAAGATAAGATTGAAAAACTCGAAGATTTTGTTAATAAAAACATTGTTCGAGCCTCAACAACAAAACGAGCGCAAAGTCGTCGTAAACAACTCGAAAAATTAGATAAACTTGACCGACCAGAAGGTGACGAAAAAGCCCCTCGTTTTAGTTTTAAATCTGCAGATGAGAGTGGTAATATCGTTTTAACTGTTGCCGGGGCAGCTGTTGGTTACGATAATAAAGTGTTATCTGAACCCGTTTCAATTGATTTACATAAGCATCAAGTTCAAGCTATTGTTGGCCCGAATGGTGTGGGAAAATCAACCTTACTTAAAAGTATCTTAGGCCAAATTCCATTTATTCGTGGTGAAGCATTCCTTGGCGCTAATGTTCATGTTGGCTACTACGATCAGGAGCAAAATCAATTAACAGATAAAAATACTGTTTTAGATGAACTCTGGAATGATCATCCTTCAACTCCTGAAACAGATATTCGATCATTATTAGGTGGATTTCTATTTTCTGGGGATGACGTTTTGAAACGTGTCTCAAATTTAAGTGGTGGTGAAAAAGCGCGTCTTGCTTTGACCAAACTTGCAATGGACAAAGATAACTTCCTAATCTTTGATGAACCCACTAACCATTTAGACATTGATAGTAAGGAAGTCCTTGAAAAGGCGATTGCTAACTTTGATGGTACTGTCTTACTTGTTTCTCATGACCGCTACTTCATTAATAAAGTTGCAGAAAGTATTATTGAAGTTTCAAAAGAAGGCTCTACTTACTACATGGGTGATTACGATTATTATGTTGATAAAAAAGAAGAATTAGAAGCTATCGCAGCCGAAAAAATGGCACTTGAAATTGCCTCATCTTCAGAAGTCCCTGAAGTTAAACCAACAACTAATTATCAACAAAATAAAGAAACGCAAAAGGAACAACGTAAATTAACACGTGAAATTGATCGTTTAGAATCTGAATTAAGTGAATTAGAAATTCATCAAACAGAACTTGAAGAAAAAATGTCTCAACCTACTATTTTTAGTGATGCAGATAAACTTCAGGAACTACAAACTGAACTACAATCTATTCAAACTGCAATAGAGACTGCAGAAACTAATTGGGAAGAAGCTAGCTTAGCTTTAGAATAAGCTAGCTTTTTTTTTTTTATTTATTGACATTTAAAGAATGAAAGCCTATTCTTTTGTTGTAATCTAAAAATAAAATATAAGTACACTAGGGGTGTTCTTTAGAAGAACTGAGATAGGTTTTTTCAACCTAATCCCTTCGAACCTGTAAGCCAAAACTTGCGTAGGAAAGTGTGAAGAAGGACCCCACTCTACAATTTTTTTGTCAAAGAGTGGGGTTTTTGTGTACTCAAGAGGAGAAAGTTATGCCATTAGAACTACTCGATAAACTTCGTGAAGAGAACCCAGTAATTTTCAACATTTCTAATTACATCACGGTTCAAGACGTTGCCAATGGACTCAACGCAATTGGCGCTTCCCCTATCATGCCCAGTGCGATTGAAGAAGCAGCCGAAATGTTACAAATTTCTGCTGCTGCCACAATCAATATGGGATCATTTAAAAGTTCAGAATTACCTTACATTGAGAGGGTTAGTCAAATCGCAAACGATTTAGCTATCCCACTTGTGCTAGACCCAGTTGCTGTTGCCATGCCTTACCGACAAAAAGTAATTACAAACTTGCTTGAGCATTTTCATTTTAATTTTATTCGCGGTAATGCTGGTGAAATTGCTGCATTAGCTGGTGTTGAATGGCAAGCAAAAGGTATTGATGCAGGAAATGGTTCTGCAGATTTAGCAGAAATCGCAAAAATTGTAGCCAAACGGTACAATTGTACGGTTGTTCTAAGTGGTCCTACAGACTATATTTCTGATGGAAAGCGTGTTGCAACTGTGACACAGGGAACGTCTCTTTTCCAAACACATGTTGGTTCAGGCGATATGCTTTCAAGTTTAATTGCTGCGTTTGCAGCTGTCTCTAAAGATAATGAGTTTGAAGCAGCAAGAATCGCCTGCCTTATCTTTGCAACAACTGGTGAACTTGTTGCTGATGAGTTAATTACCGAAAAACCAGGTAGTTTTATTGTTAACCTACTTGATAAACTACATTTAATAACGATAAATGAACTTTCTAATCAGATAACGATGAAAGGAGACCTATAATGCCTGATTTTCCACAAGCACTTTCAATTGCTGGATCCGATAGTAGTGGTGGCGCTGGTATGCAAGCTGACTTAAAAACGATGCAAGAACGGCATGTCTATGCTGCAACAGTTCTCGTCGCAATCACTGCACAAAACACACTTGGTGTGCAAGACAGTCTTCCCCTCCCTGCTAAAATTATTAATGAACAATTTGCCTCAATTGCAAATGATTTAGCCATTAAAGCATGCAAAACAGGGATGCTTGCAGATTCAGAACACGTTAAAGTAGTCGTTAAAAATCTGAAAAAATATCAATTTGGTCCCCTAATTGTTGACCCTGTCATGGTTGCAAAAGGCGGTGCCACACTTCTTTCTGAGGATGCTGTTGTTACAATCAAAGAAGAATTAATTCCTTTAGCCACGGTAGTAACCCCGAATATTCCAGAAGCTGAAGTCATAACTGGCTTGACCATTAATTCAAAAGAAGACATGAGTGCAGCTGGAAAAAAGATTAAATTATTAGGTGCAAAAAACGTCATCATTAAAGGCGGACATTATAACTCTGAAAATATCGTAAATGACTTTGTATTATTAGAAGATAACGATTCATTCTGGATGAGCTCGAAACGTATTGATACAATTCGAACTCATGGCACTGGTGATACCCTCTCAGCCTGCATTGCAGCAGAAATTGCCAAAGGACAAGATATTAAAACGGCCATCTTAGTGTCTAAAAAATATGTTGAAGCAACAATTAGCAACGGTATTATCGTTGGACATGGTCACGGGCCATTAAATCATTGGGCATATCGTGAGGTAACGCAAAATGAAGACATTTAATCAATCATGGTTAGCAAGTTACTTCATTGCAGGAACTCAAGACGTCGCCGACAATCAATTACTACCTACTTTAGAACGAGCGTTAAAATCAGGCATTTCTTGTTTCCAATTTAGAGAAAAAAATCTCTTAACCCCTTTAACCCGGATACAAAAAAAGACACTCGCAATTGAATGTCAGAGGTTATGCACAAAATACCAAGTTCCTTTTTTCATTGATGATGATCTACCTTTAGCACTTGAAATTCAAGCAGATGGTATTCACGTTGGCCAAAATGACCAAAAGATTCAAAATGTGATAGATCAATCGGCGGGTCAATTAGCGATTGGCCTTTCTTGTCAAACACTCGATCAAATTAAACAAGCCAATCAATTATCAGGTATCGCTTATATTGGTAGTGGCCCTGTCTTTCCTACAAAATCAAAGTCAGATGCGACTGCGCCTCTCGGAATAGCTGGCTTAAATCAATTACTATCAATTAGTAAACTCCCGATTGTTGCAATTGGTGGTATTTCAGAAAATAATTTAGCCAAACTGGCTACTACAACTGTTTCGGGAGTTGCTGTTATTTCCTTGATTGCTAAAAGTCCGAACATTGAACAAACAGTTCAATCCATAAATCATTATTTTAAATTGGAGGACGATTAAGATGACAGAAACTAAAGAATTACGTGGACAATTTTTACTTTGGCTAGGTGCGGCCATTTCAATTGCCGAAATTATGACGGGCATGTTACTAGCTCCACTTGGCTTTTCTAAAGGTTTCCTTGCAATTCTAATTGGTCATTTAATTGGTTGTGGTCTCTTCTTACTACCTGCTGGTTATATTGGTGCCAAAAAGCATCAGACAGCCATTCAGTCAACTAAAGTTGCTTTTGGCTCAACAGGTGTGCTCTTATTTTCACTTATCAATTTGATTCAACTAATTGGTTGGACCGCTGTTATGATCGTCAACGCAATTTCAGCAATGAATGGTATTTCAAGTTCCTTACTTAATTTTAAAAATTCAATTATTATGGGACTTGTCATAGCTATTTTGATTATCATTTGGTTATTAGTTAGCGAAAATAGTTTGTATCGAATTAATTTAATTGTTGTTAATTTATTAGTTATTGGTGCAGGTATCATGATTTTTTTAATTTTCAAAGTACCCGTTTCACATACTTCCAATGGCTTAAATATGACATTTGGATCAGCTGTTGAATTAAATATCACCATGGCGTTATCTTGGCTACCACTAATAGGTGATTACACAAAATCAACAAAACATCCACTTGCTATGTCTACAGTTAGTTCGTTTAGCTATTTTTTAGGTAGTTTAATCATGTTTACCATTGGCTTACTTTTAACAACTAGAACCGGATTCACTGATTTTACCTCGTTCTTGGCTACATCAGGTTTAGGTATAATCGCATTATTCATTATTATATTTTCAACTGTTACAACCACATTTTTAGATGTTATGTCAGCAACAATTAACGTTCAGAATATACATTCCTTTAAACATATGAAATTGATTAGTATCATTATAGTTGCGCTTGGCTTAGTCATTGCATGGGTAGTTCCTATTGATAATTATCAAAATTTCTTATATTTTATCGCGTCAGTTTTTACACCATTATATGCAATTGTTTTTGTCACTTACTTTATTATGAAAAAAACGTTGCCTTATTGGTTAAATATTATTTGGTGGTTAATTGGCATTATTGCGTACTATCAATTACAACAATTTGATTTTATTTTTGGAACCACAATTATTATTCTATTCGGACTAGGATTACTCGTTTATCTATCCCAATTTATTTTACCAAAAAATTATTTTAGAAATATAAATTAACCATTTACAAAAAAATAGAGATTTAGCGTTCTCCCCAGTGTTAAACAACTGTTTAGCATTACAAGGCGAACTCTAAATCTCTATTTTAATTTTATAATAATTAAACTATCCAATCAAATTCTAAACTAGGATCAGCATTTAAATTTAATCCTGCACGTTGACCTTTAATAAATTCAACATATCCTGCTGCACCAATCATTGCAGCATTATCACCACATAATTTAATGGGCGCCTTCACAAATTCAATATCATTCATTTTCTTCATATCAGATTCAAGTCTTGTACGTAACCCTTTATTAGCTGCCACACCACCGGCTAAAATTAATTGTTTAATATCATACTCATGACAAGCACGTACCGTTTTCTCAGCAAGTACATCAATCACACTTTGTTGAAAGCTTGTTGCTAAATCAGCCCGGTCCAACTCTTCGCCTAATTGATCTGCATGGTGAACTGTATTGATGAAGGCACTTTTCAATCCACTGAAACTAAAGTCATAACTGTCATCTTTGATCATGGCACGCGGAAAATTAAACGTATCTTGTCCAGTATGTGCAAGTTCATCAATTTCTTTTCCTGATGGATAAGTCATCCCAAGAACACGCCCAACTTTATCATAAGCTTCACCTGCTGCGTCATCACGTGTCTCACCAATAATTTCAAATTGACCTTCTTCAGGCATATAAACTAACTCAGTATGTCCACCCGAAACGAGTAAAGCCATTGATGGATACACTATTTCAGATTCATAGCGCGCTGCAAAAATATGGCCTGCCATATGGTTAACGGGAATTAAAGGCAACTCGTGAGCAAATGCGATAGCTTTAGCAGCAGAAACACCTACTAGTAAAGCACCAACTAATCCTGGTCCATAAGTAACCGCAACAGCATCTAAATCATCATAAGTTACATTTGCTTCTGTCATAGCATCTTTAATACAACTCGTAATTTGTTCAATATGGTGGCGGCTGGCAACTTCAGGTACAACACCACCAAAACGTTTATGACTATTAACTTGCGTTGCAATGATGTTCGACAAAATAAGATGACCGTCTTCGACCACTGCGACACTAGTTTCATCACAACTTGATTCAAATGCTAAAATTAGATTTCTTTCCGTTTTATCCATTGAGACCTCTTTCAACTTAATTCATATTCCTTTATTTTAATTTAAGCAACATATCAACAGCATCTTGCCCATCTTCAACATAATAATTCTCTCGGATACCCACTTTAGTAAATCCTAATTGGTGGTATAGATTTAAAGCCGTCTGGTTATCACGGCGAACCTCTAAACTAACTGTTCTAAATCTCATTAAACGAGCACGCCTTGTAATAGACGTTACCAAAAAGTTTCCCATCCCTCTACCCTGACATTCAGGTAGAACAGCAATATTCGCAATATGTACGTCTCCCGTTATTGCATCCGTTGAACAACCAATAAAGCCTAACATTTTATCTTCCTTACGTAAGACTAAATAAAGTGTTTTGCTTTTTTGGCAAATTTCGCCTTCAAATATTTTTGCACTCCATGGTGATTTACCATCATAAACTGCTTTTTCAATCTCAAGTAGTTCCGGAATATCAGGTACAACAGCACGTGTCATAAAATAACTTTCATTTCTAATTTTAATTCTATGATTCTGAAAAACTAATGTCCTAACAGGTTCATCTGGTCTTAATTCTGGAATAATTTGTTTCACTCGTGCTTTAAATTTTTTCAACATAGGTATTATGATCCTTATCTGAATGGGTTTCTAACCATTGCGTCTCTGCTTGCGTTAATCGTAAATAATTCGGAATAAATGTCTCCTGATTAGCGGGCTCTTTATCTTTACCAATTAATCCCAAAATAAATGCCTGAGGAATATTTAAAAATGAAGCTGGAAACTGTGCCTGATCACCTAAAATATCGATAATTTGTTGTTTAAATAAATCGACATCAGTTCCAACAAAAATTTGTGGTCGGTTACGCTCTTTTAATTCAGTCACCCAAGTCACAAGTTCTCTATGCTGGTCTGGTAATTCATTTACAAGCTCATTATCATTTTTATACAAACCTGAGAATACGTAATTCCTACGTGCGTCAAATAACGGTACAATATCAGAATCACTATTTGTGGAAATACCTGCAGCCAACATTGCTAAACTAGAGACACCAACTAATTCACAATCTAATGTAAATGCTAGTGTTTTAGCTGTGGCAACGCCAATCCTGAGACCAGTAAAAGATCCTGGACCTTGTGCAACCACAATTCGGTCTAGCTCTGCAGGCTTAATACCTGCTAATTTCATGACATCAGAAATTGCTGGCATCAATGTAATACTGTGATTTTTTTTTATATTCGTTGTGATAGTTGCTAATAATGCACTATCTTCTAAAACAGCGACGCTGAGTGGTATATTCGATGTATCAATTGCTAAAATTTTCATTCATATCTTCCTTTATCTCTGCTTTGTTAACATTTTAGCACAAAAATAGTATCACAAATTTTTTCTAAGAGAAAATTAACAAAAAAATAGGACAAATAATTGTCCTATGGTTAATAACTAATTTATTTTGAAAATCCATTTGGATGCGTCTGTTCAAAAGTCCATGCTGTCTTAATGATATCTTCCATATTTTCATACTTAGGAGCCCAACCAAGAATTTCATGTGCTTTTTCACTTGCTGCAATTAAAGTTGAAGGATCACCTGCACGACGTGGTGCAATTTCTGCAGGAATTTCTTTACCTGTTGCACGGCGTGCTGCTTCTAGAATTTCCATATTTGAAAATCCATTAGATGAACCCAAGTTAAAGGCATTACTTTCATTTCCCGCAAGTAAGTAATCTAAGGCGCGAATGTGCGCATCTGCTAAATCAAGAACATGCACGTAATCACGGACGTTTGTACCATCTTTGGTATCATAATCGTCCCCAAAAATTTGTAATTTTTCACGTTCTCCGTTAGCAACTTGTAAAATAATTGGAATTAAATGTGTTTCAGGATTGTGATCTTCACCGATGCTACCATCTGGTTTTGATCCAGCAACATTGAAATAACGTAATGCGACAAACTTAACACCATCTGCAACGTCAGTCCAGTGCATAATTTTTTCCATGGCTAATTTACTTTCACCATATGGATTTGTTGGAATTTGAGGGTCATCTTCATGAATTGGGACAACTTTAGGTTCACCATATGTTGCAGCTGTTGAAGAAAAGACGATTTTTTTAACGCCAACTTCAGTCATGACTTCAAGTAAATGAATCATCCCTGCTGTATTATTGTCAAAATATTTTAATGGTTTTACCATTGATTCACCAACAAGAGATGAAGCTGCAAAATGAATAACTGCTTCAATATCCTCATTTTTGAAAACATTGCGCATAAAATTTTTATCCGCAATATCTCCTTGATAAAATTTTGCCTTTTTATTAACAGCCTCTAAGTGCCCTGTCACTAAATTATCGACAACAACAACATCACGACTATTTTCTACTAATTGATCAACAGTATGTGAACCAATGTAACCTGCGCCACCCAAAACTAAAATTGACATTTAAATTCCTCCAAATAGTTTATTTTCTTTATTATAACTTATTTTAGTAAATTTATCAGTGATTCACCCTTCTTTAGCAAATAAATAGACGACGAAAATAAATTCGCCGTCTGGTTAATTTCTATAAGTCACCCGTTAAAAATTGTGCTTGGCCCATGCCAAAGCTCCAATCTTCATCAGTATTAGTTGTTAAATTAATCATTAAATCTTCTGGTCTCAATCCAACTTTTGTTTGTAACTGTTGCATTAACTGTTGATAGAAGGTTTCTTTTTGCTCTGTCGTTCTTGGTCGCGTTGTTAAACTAAAGACCAATACTTCTTTTGTTCGCATAAATCCAAGCCCAGTATCTAAAATTTGCATTTCATTTATTGGATGTTGAGTGACAATTTGATATCTGTCACTAACTGGTGCGCCAAATGAATTAAGCATTACATCATAAGCAATATCTAAAATTTCTTTTATTTGGCCTTCAGAACGGCCTTCAATCATATCAATTTTCATCAATGGCATAGATTGAATCCTCCTATAATCGTTTACCTAATCTTTGGATTTGTTTATTATTACCAACCATATATAACAAAATAATTTGAATTGGAATTAAAATTAAATCTTTGATAGCACGTGCATAGATAATTGTCCAAGGTGACTGGTACATTAATACTAGCCAGAATGTATTTAACAATAAATCAATAACAACGACATTGATTAATACGGCAATAATAATTCGCGGTAACGTAAATGGTTTTTTATAAAATACAAGTCCATAGAAAAACGCACCTAAGAAAGCAGATAGCGAGAATCCCCAGAAAAATGTACCTCCTTTACTGAATAATACTGTTCCAAGTAAATCCGATAAAACAGAACCAATACCACCCAGTAATGGGCCAAACCACGCCGCTAATAGATAAGTCGCAATAAAAGTGAAACTTATCCGTAACGTCAATACCTGATACGATAATAAATTAGTTAGAATAATTTGACCAGCCAATAATAGACCCATCACCGCTATATTCTTTGCGGTTAACCTCTTTGTTAAATTTTCCATGATTCAGACATCTCCTCGTTGGAGTTGCCACATTGTGGTATGCGGCGAATGCGAAAACACAACCGCAGCTATCGCTAGCCTTCGTCCAAAAGACACATTCCGTCCTTTTGGCACTTAACGCTGTATTCTCTACCCCGAAATTTTGTATTTTACTACTTGTGTAGTATACCACTAAAAAGAAAATAACTTTGGGTGTTTCTTTTTAATTTATTTTCTTTTCACGAATCATAAAAATTAGTCCCATAAGTAATCCTAACGCAGCAGGAACTATCCAACTTAAGCCAATATTAAACAGTGGTAAATAATGATTTGCAAATGCTAACATATTTTTAGCAAAAGCTAAATTTTTAATTGAAATTGGCATCGCGTTTAGTCCATCAAAAATGGCACTAAAAAGCGTTAAAACGGTTAACCATTTGTAGATAATGCTGACTTTTAAGTCATACTTATTTAAAGTAGGTTCTAAACAGGCAGCAATCATCAATACAATAGCAAGTGGGTAAAGCAACATCAAAACTGGTGTTGATAATGTAATTAATTGATCTAACCCAACGTTGGCAATTAAACAACTAATCACACAACCAAGTGTTAAATACAATTTATAGCTACCATGACCAATAATTTCAACACATGTTTTAGCACATGCGCTAGTCACGCCAATTGCCGTTTTAATACAAGCAACAACAATAATTGCAGCAAGAAAGAAACTTCCGAATTGTCCAAAATAACGTTGAGCAACTTGAGCTAAAATAGCACCACCATTACCAGAATGTGGAAATACACCCAGACTCGTTGCCCCAAGATAGGCCAAGCATGTATAGATGATTCCCATCAAAATAACACTGATACTACCAGAATAGATAATCCCTTTAGTAATTGATTTAGGATTCGTAATACCTAAATCTTTAATTGTATCCACAATGATAATACCAAAAGCCAAACCAGCGAGTGCATCCATAGTGTAATATCCTTGCCCAAAAGCAGACATAAAAGCACCATTCTTGTAAGAACTTGTTGCGGGGAAATCTGAAAAATTACCCATTGGCTTAATAAATACAAATAACAATAAAATAGCCAACGCACATAAAAATATGGGATTTAAATACTTACCAACATAGACTAATATCTTGGTTGGTTTAACTGCCAAAAGCCAAACTATTGTGAAGAATAAAATTGAAAATAATAATAGCCATACTGAATGTTGGCTGGCTTTAATATGTGGTGCAATTCCAATTTCAAACGGAATAGTTGCTGATCTTGGACCTGCAAATAGCGGTCCAATAGTTAGGTAGAGCAACATTGTGAAAATTATGCCATACGTTCGATTAACCTTAGAGGCTAAATCGAAAACTCCCCTACTTTTAGACAATCCAATAGCAATTACACCTAAAAAAGGTAACCCAACACCAGCAATTAGAAAGCCTAAATTACCTATCCACAGGTTTTGTCCGGATTGTTGACCTACAAAGACTGGAAAAATTAAATTTCCCGCGCCAAAAAATAAACCGAATAACATTGAGCTAATAAATAAATACTCATTCTTACTTAATTGTTTTTCTTTCATTCTCATAACCACCTTATCTGTTCATATACAGTAACAAATTCATAGTCAAAGTACAATATAATATGTATAATCTAAGTGTCAGCAAGGAGGAAAATATGAAAAAAATATTAATTTTACACACTGGTGGTACAATCGCCATGTCTGAAAATCAAGAAACAGGCGCAGTTGCACCTGGTGCAGAAAACCCTTTAAACCAAGTTGAAAATCCATTTGGTGATCGTTTCGATTTAATCACTGAAAATATTTTTAACTTACCATCCCCACATATTGGCCCCATAGAGATGCTAATTATTCAAAAAAGAATTATGCGTGCATCCGCGGAAGCGATTGATGGTATTGTTATTACTCACGGTACGGATACATTAGAAGAAACTGCTTATTTTTTAGATCTTACATTACCGAACCATCTACCTGTCGTTTTAACAGGTGCTATGCGTTCCGCAAATGAAATAGGCTCAGATGGCTTACACAATTTTCAAACAGCCATCTTAACTGCAGCAAGTGATGATGCAGTTGATAAAGGTGTCTTAGTTGTTATGAATGATGAAATTCATACAGCACGCTATGTAACAAAAACACATACAACAAATGTCGCAACTTTTAGAACACCAACGTTTGGCCCAATTGGTAGTATCGCTAAAGATAACGTGACCTTTTTTGCCGAATTGCTAAGCCAGACTTGCTTAGCAATCGACAAAGTTGTTGATCATGTTTATTTAATTAAGGCTTATGCTGGAATGGATGCTGATTTACTTGGTTTTCTTAATAATGACCAAACGAACGGTATTGTCATTGAAGCTCTTGGTGCAGGAAATCTTCCCCCACAAGTTTTAGCTAATCTTCAAAAATTAATTGATCGCGATATTCCAGTTGTAATTGTTTCACGTTGCTTTAATGGCGTGGCACAAGATGTTTACGACTATGAAGGTGGTGGCGTTCAATTGAAAAAAATGGGCGGCATCTTCTGTCGTGGCTTAAATGGTCAAAAAGCAAGAATCAAACTATTGGTTGGATTAAGTGCTGGTCTTGAAAAAGAAGAACTCTCGATTTATGTCGCAGATGCTTTATCATAAAAATATAAAAAATGCTCTGAGTAACTGGATAGACTTCCAGTTACTCAGAGCATTTTTTATTCTAACGTTTCGTCCACTCACAGTCAGCTTCACAATAAACATCATCACCAATTTTAATCTGGTGATGTGTCGTTAAGTTATCAATAACAACGATACTATCTATCTTATGACCATAGTGAATTTCTTTTTCATATTTAATATTCATATGTTTCAAATCATGTGACATTAAAAAGTCTTCTGACAATGAATCTAATAACCAATCAAAATATTTTGAATTGTTTACATGTTGATTTGGATCAATATCAAAGAATCGAACGTCATATGATTTTTTAGCAGCTATTGTATCTTCTTTCATGATACCAACTGGTTTCTCCAAACGCTCAATTCTTCGTGTATATTCAGCACCAAAAGGTTCAATAACTTCTGGCAATACACGAGTCATTTTACGTGTTTTATGATCCATTAAAACAAATACAGCATGAATATGTGCACACTCATTACCTGCTTCATCATGAACCCAGAAATCTCGGTAACAGAAGAAACGATTGTACGAAACAGCCTCAGTAGTTAATGTTAAATTCTCATCAATATGTGGTATTCTCGAAATATCAATAAGATATTGTGTAATAACCCAACCAAAGCCCAAATTTGTTAAATCTTTTTCAGTAATTCCTAAGCTATCACTTTGGTCTGTTGAAACCAAAATAATCATGTTAATTAGCATTGCTACTGTCACACGCCCACTTTTATCGCCTTCATAGTAAACCGCACGATGTAGCTCACTAAATTTATTATCTGCCAATATGTTCACTCCTTAAATCTGATGATACAGATTATAAACTTCTTGTTTTTTCATCTCTTGTTTCTTAGCAATCTCTTTTATCGCATCATTAGTTTTCATACCTGTTTCAATCAAATAATCAACTTGTTCTTCAATTGACATATTAGCCAGATGATCAACTTCCGTTGCTTCTGGCGAATCATTTCCCTCAACAATTACACAAAATTCTCCACGGACTTGCTCAGTGCCAGCCCATTTGATAGCATCATCCAGTGTTCCACGCAAGAATTCTTCATAACGTTTAGTTAATTCTCGGCATAGTACAACTTTACGCTGACCACCAAGGCTAGCAGCTATTTGTGTTAATGTTTTTTTCAAGCGATGTGGTGCTTCATAAAAAATAAGCGTCATTGTTTGATTTTTCAACTCAGCTAATTCTTCTTTTTGACTCTTAGGTTTTCGCGATAAAAAACCATAGAATAAGAACGGTTGTGGCGCTAATCCAGAAGCTATTAATGCAGTGATCCCGGCATTTGCCCCAGGAAGTGGCACAACTGGAATCTTAGCTTCAATACATGCTTTAACAAGATCATGCCCAGGATCACTAATTGATGGCATTCCTGCATCACTTACTTGTGCGATTGATTGACCAGCCAATATTTTATCAACAAATTGCGGAATACGTTCTTGCGTATTATGTTCATGAAAACTCAATTGACTTGTTTCAATTTCAAAATGATTTAATAATTTTTGTGTGTTTCGTGTATCTTCGGCTGCTATATAGTCAACCTCTTTTAAAATATCAATCGCTCTAAACGTCATATCAGATAAATTACCAATTGGTGTCGGTACTAAATATAATGACCCAGTTGTCCCTTTACCTTGAAAACTGCTTTGTGCTGCTATTTCACTCATACTTCGCGCTCCCCATAAATTAAATCTAAACAGAAAGCACAAGGTTCATCATCGACTCGACGTGATCCGTACATCCCTTCAATATTACAAATATGAAAACCTTGATCATATAATTTTTCTAAGTTTTGACGTGATTTTGACAGATTTGCATCGGAAGATTCATTAAAATTCTTAGACGTTTGTCGTTCTATTTCACTTAATCGTTCTCTCAAATGTTGGTTTTCAATCTCCAATTCAGCGTTATTTTCAAGAACACCAGTCATATCAGATTTTATTGTTTCAAAACTCGATAACATTTTTTTCATTTCTTCCTCGATAGCTATAAAATTATCATATAGTTGACGCTTATCCACAAAATCACCTTCATTTCATATTTTATAAATCTATTAATTTTAACGTTGTTACTTCAATTGCACTTTGAAATGTCATATTTATTTGGAGCATCGTTTTAATTTGTAAACAACCATCTAATATAGCAACTAACTTTTTATCACTAATCATTTGAGTTATTTTATCAATTTCAGTTAAACGATTAGAAAAACTCACTTGTTCCTTACGATTATAACGGACAAGTAAACAATCACGCGCTAACAGTACCATTAAATCAACCATCAATGCCTGTTGTTGTTTTTCTTTTGCGAGTGGCACTAGTTTTGTTTGTACCAAAATGAAACTTTCAGCATCATTTTTCAATAATTTACTGAACCAATTCCAAACTTGATTTGTCATTTCAGTAAAATTCTCATCTTGTGCTAATGCTACAGCATGGCTTGTACTCTCAGTTACATGAACAAGTAACTGAGCCTGATCTTTCAAGATACCTTGATTTAATAAATTTTGAATCAATTTTTCTTGAGAGAGTGCGACAAAATTAACCAGTTGGCACCGTGATTGAATAGTTGGCAAAATTTGATTTTTATTTTCTGTTAATAAGAAAGCTTTCACATTTCCAACAGGCTCTTCTAAAAATTTAAGTAAACTGTTCGCAGCACTAGCTGTCATACTCTCAGCTTTTTCAATTATAAAAATCTTTTGGCTACCTTCAACACCACTTTTTGAAAATTCTGATTTCAAAAATCGAATTTGATCAACTTTAATTGACTGGCCTTCAGGCTTAACACTCACGATATCAGGGTGATTACCTGATAGAATTCGTTGACATTCACCACATACACCGCAAGGCTTTTGATCCTCGTCAGCAGTACAAAAGAGTCGCATTGCAATCCATTGTGCTAGTTCAACCTTACCAATACCTTCTGGTCCGGAAAATAGATAAGCATGGGCTAACTTATTTGTTATTATCAATTTTTCAAAATGTTCAATTAATTTTGGCTGTAATTCTTGAATTTTAATATTACTGGTTTCATCAGCTAATTCTGTCATTACTATTTACTCCTAAAATTGATGAAACTCTTCTACTGGTAAGACAAATACTGTTGCACCACCAACCTGAACTTCTAATGGAAATGGTACTTGTGCATCCATTGAAACATCTAAGTTAACAGGGGGGGCCATAAATTGTTCACGCGTTGATGATGTCTCTTTAATGATTTGTAATACCTCATCAACACGTTCATCTTCAATACCAATTAAAAAGGTTGTATTACCAGACTTTAAAAAACCACCAGTTGTTGATAGTTTTGTTGCACGGACATTTGAATCTATAAATATATTGCTTAATCGGTTACTATCTTTATCTTGAACAATCGCTGTAATTAATTTCATTTGAATTCCCTCATTTCATTTATTTAAAAGACTCGGGTAATTTTTTCTTCAGAACGTCAATACAATCGTCAATTACTTTTTCCAAAGGTTGCGCCGCATTAATGGTTATAATACGTTCTGGATTTTTCACTGCTAATTGTTGGTATGCTTTGCGTACTTTTTGATGGAACTCTAACTTTTCATCATCTAAACGATTTATTTCATTTTGACGATGCTCAAAAATTCGTTTTAATCCAATTTCTGATGGTACGTCAAAGTATAAAGTTAAATCAGGTTCTGTTCCATTTGTTGCAAATAGGTTCATATCAGCAACCGCTTGCGTTCCGATATCTCTACCAGCACCTTGGTAAGCAATTGAACTATCAACATAACGATCACATATTACAATTTTATCTTCCTTAAGTGCTGGGAAAATTATTTCTGCGATATGCTGACGTCTTGATGCTGCAAACAATAATGCTTCAGTTCGTTTATCCATCTCTGGATAATCTTGATTTAAGACAACTTCACGAATGGCTTCAGATATCGGACTTCCACCTGGTTCACGTGTTATAACTAATTCTTTTACCAAGTTATTTTGTATCTTTTTTATAATACCTTTTAAGGCACTCGTTTTGCCGGACCCATCTGGTCCTTCAATCGTTATAAATTTTCCAGTCACATTAACGACCCCAATACTTATTATTATTGTACTTGAATCTTAAAAACCTGTCCATAAGATAAACCTACTATTAGTATACTATCTCTTATTTAATAAATCTAATCAGCATTTCACAAAAAAACGCCAAGACAAGTTAGGCGAATTGTCTCAACGTTCTTTCTAATTTAATGTGTGATTACTGAAGCCTGCATATGCCCTTTAACTGAACGAACACGCGCTTCATTATAGAGAAAGAAATATCTTTTTCTTGCCATCTGTGTTTCATTAATTAATTCTTCATCAACTTCGTAAATGGCCTCTTCAGTTTGTTTGGCTTGATCCCATGCTATTTTAGCGAGATCAATTGACTCTAGCAACTTAGCGTCATACTCTTTACGTAATTTAAGTTTTGTTTTTTTATTAAACATTACACCGTCAGCTCATTTCTATATTTCAGTACGTCCTTCAATCGCTTTAAACAACGTCATTTCATCTGCGTACTCAATATCGCTACCTACAGATAGTCCATGGGCTAATCTTGTCACTTTAATTCCAGCCGGTTTAATCAATCTCGATAAATACATTGACGTTGCTTCACCTTCTGGCGTTGCATTTGTCGCAATAATAACTTCCTGCATATCGGGATGCGATTGAAGACGTGTTAATAAACTTGTGATATTAATATCTTCCGGCCCTTTACCTTCAATTGGTGATAATACACCATGAAGCACGTGATACAAGCCGTGATACTCTTTCATTTTTTCTAAAGACATCACATCTTTAGGTTCTTCTACAACAATAACTTTGGTTTGATCACGTGATGAATCAGAACAAATCTGACAAGGATCTTCTTCAGTAATATTGCCACAGATACTACAATAATGTAGGTCTCGTTTGGCAGATATTAGTGATTTAGCAAAATCGGTGACATCATCTTCATCCATATCAATTGTAAAAAAAGCTAATCTTGTAGCAGTTTTACCACCAATACCTGGTAATTTCATATAACTTTCAATCAATTTTGCGATAGGTTCAGGATATTGCATTTTCTTTAGCCTTCTTTAATTTTAAGTTTATAGTCCAGGCATCCCTTGAGAATATTTACCCAATTTATCAGTTGTTGTTTTTTCAATTTTTGTCATAGCATCATTAACAGCCATAATAATTAAATCTTGTAACATATCAACATCATCAGGATCGACTGCTTCTTCTTTAATCATGATATCAGTCATTTTTTTGTCCCCTGTAAAGGTTACCTTAACTAAATCATTTGAAGCTTCGCCAACAAATTCAGTTGCATTCAAAGCCTCTTGGTCTTTTGTCATATCTTTTTGTAATTTTTGCATTTGTTTCATCATACCTTGCATATTACCATTTCCACGCATCATTATTAATTACTTCCTTTCTAATCCTGTTTAATTTCTATATTTTCTGTTCCAAAAATTTCTTCAGCTTTTGAAACAATTGGTTCTACTACTTCAGGTTCTGGCTCAATAATTGTTTCAGTTCCCTCGTGCTCATTTTGTTTAATGTAAGATTTTCGGACTTCTGGCCATTGCTCTGCTGTAATACAGACCACCTTAGGGACATGATGTAATAATCGATCTAACCCATTACCTAAAGCATCGAGTAACTCTGTATCACTTGAAGCTTTGACAGACAAGAATTCGTAATTAAAACTAACAAGTACACTGTCAGGACTAGCCGCAACCGGTTCACTAGCTTGCATAATCGCACGTTGTGTAACTGAAAGTTGATGCAACAACTCTGGCCAAACCTGTTTTAATTGTACCAAACTTTCTTTTGTTGCGTGATCTAAAATAGGATAAATTTGAGATAAATTTAATGTTGCTTTTTTTTGAGTAGAGGCAACTTTTTTAGGCTTAGCTATTACTGCCACTTGCGGTTGATTATCATTCTGACTTAAATCAATTATTTGCTTTTTCAAGTCTTCAACTGTTTTAGTTAAATTATTAATTTGTTTAGATGCATCTGAACTTAATTCTGATTGAGTCGTCTCCGCAATCGTATCAGAGGTATTAAATTGTGATAATCGAATTGTTAATACTTCTAAATAAACATCTGGATGTGTTGTAAATCGCATTTGTTGTTGAATTTCATTTAAAACATTTATCATTTGGTATAAGAAATCAGCAGAAATAGTCTGTGATAAGTTTTTAAAATCATCATTAACCATCCCTAATTCTAGTTGATTAATAAGTGCTGGTGCTTGCTGATATAATAGTAAATCACGACTATAGGCAATTAAATCTTCGATTAATCTAGTTGAATCTTTACCTTCGTCTATAATTGCTTGTATCGTTTCTAATGCCTCAGTAGTCGCTTTTTGACTAACTTCCGTGACGTAATTCTGTATTTTATCCTGTGTTACACTACCGGTTACTAACAAAGCATTATCCAAAGTCACCTTGTTATCACCGAATGAAATGACCTGATCTAAAATACTCAAAGCATCCCGCATTCCACCTTCAGCTGCTTTAGCGATAACTTTAAGCGCTGGTTCTTCATATTCAATTCCTTTTTCAGACAAAATATAAACCATTCGTTCATAACTGTCAGCTGGCGTAATACGCTTGAAATCAAATTTCTGAGTTCTAGAAATAATGGTTGCTGGAATCTTATGTGGTTCCGTTGTAGCAAGAATAAAAATAACATTTTCAGGTGGTTCTTCAAGCGTCTTCAAGAGTGCATTAAAAGCACCCGTAGATAGCATATGAACTTCATCAATAATATAGATTTTAAAATCAGCTTGTGTGGGTGCATACTTTACTTTGTCACGGATATCACGAATTTCTTCAACCCCATTATTAGAAGCGGCATCAATTTCGATAACATCGTTTAATTGACCATTCGTAATAGCGATACATGTCTCACATTTGTTACATGGTTCGCCATTTTCCTGGAAGTGACAATTAACTGCCTTAGCAAAAATTTTAGCTGCGGACGTTTTACCTGTTCCACGTGGACCATTAAAAATGTATGCATGACTTGTTTGTTGTGTCATAATTGCATTTTTCAACGTCTGCGTAATCATGTTTTGTCCAACTAAATCACTAAATTTTTGTGGACGCCAGACACGGTATAAAGCTTGGTAACTCATCACAATCTCTCCTTTCAAAATCTATAAATAGCTTTTTAAATAAAAAAATCTCTCAGCCATTTCTGACTAAGAGTCTTAAATAATCATAATTACTTAAGGCACAAAGTGAATCAAACTTAGTGCTGCTTCCTTCCGGATCTGACACAATTCGTAAGCACACTATTGCCTTAAGGCCTTGCGGCAATTATTATAATACATTAAATTCCAACAAAAAGCTACCTTTATGATTGCTTTTTTTCTTTTCTTTTACGACGAACTTCTCTAAAGAATGATTGGAGTAGGTCTTTGGCTTCATCTAATAATAATCCAGATTCTACTTTTGCTTGATGATTAAATCGTTCATCCGTTAATAAGTTCCCAATGCTGCCTGCAGTTCCTGCTTTAGGATCAAATGCACCAAAGTAAACTTCGGGGATTCTTGAATTGATAATCGCACCACTACACATTGGGCATGGTTCTAGTGTTACGAATAATTGCGCATCTACAAGACGCCAGCTATGAATCGTAGCACAGGCTTCTTGGATGGCTAAAATTTCAGCGTGAAGGGTTGCATCTTGCACGTGTTCACGAATATTATGGCCTCGTCCAATAATCTCACCATTTTGTACAACAACACAGCCAATTGGTACTTCACCAATAATTTTTGCATTTCTTGCTTCATATAAAGCTTCGCGCATAAAAAATTCTTTTTGTTCTTCAGTTAATTTTTCTACCATTTACTTCACACTCATTAAAATATAGTAACCTTTATCTTTTAAAATAATGTCACAATTACCAAAAACTTCAGTCATTCTCTTTTGAGCCGAACTTGCCCCTTGTTTCTTTTGTAATACAGCAAACAATTGTCCGCCAACTTTTAAATGGTCGAATGCGCCACTTAAAATTTCATGAACGACCTCTTTGCCTGCTCTAATAGGCGGGTTTGTAAGAATTGCAGCATAATCTGTCTTTTTTACATGACTGTATGCGGCAGATTCAAAAACTTCTATATTATTAATTTTATTGATTACCGCGTTCTTCTTTGCTAATTCTAATGCTAATTCGTTTACATCTGTCATGTCTATTTTTCGTTCTGGTTGATTCTTGGCTATAGCAAGTCCTATTGGACCGTATCCACATCCAACATCTAAAATATTTCCCGGAATTATTTTTTGTTGCTCAACTGCATTTAATAAAACTCTTGAACCAAAATCGACTGTTTTTTTTGAAAATACACCATTATCTGTGGTAAACTTAAACTCGTTGTTCAACAGTTTAAATGTCCATTCTTTTTCATCATGAATAACATCTGGATTTTTCGAAAAATAATAATTCGTCATATTTTTACCTACTTTCTCAATAGTTTCTATAATACGGAGAAAATCGAATTTTCGCAATCAAAATTTAATATAAACAATCCAAGACCTTGAACACTACATCTTGTGTGATGCAACTTAAAATCACACTAAATGTAGTGTTTTTTTCAATTGATTTTTGGATTATGTGTTGTATACTTATCTTATTAAACAAAACAACAAAGGGGAATTTATATAATGAAAAAAGTTACTGTATTTACAAAAAACAACTGCATCCAATGCAAAATGACAAAACGTTTTTTAGAAGAAAACAACGTCGACTTTGATGAACGTAACATTTCCGAAGACGATAACGCAATCGATTACTTGAAAGGCCAAGGTTTCCAAGCTGTTCCTGTTATAGAAGCTACTGGATTCGATACAATCGCAGGATTTCGTCCTGATATGCTTAAAAAGTTGGCAGTCTAATGAAAATTGTTTTCTTTAGCATTACTGGACAAACACGACGCTTCATCAATAAAATTGGCTATCCTTCATTTGAAATCGATCCAACAAACCCGCTTATTGAATTAAATGAACCCTATATTTTAATTGTTCCAACTTATGAAATTGGGCTCA
Source organism: Dellaglioa sp. CoH-56-MRSF-14 (assembly GCF_056782115.1). The sequence continues at coordinate 40,542 of NZ_JBXAYB010000006.1, forward strand.
CTGAATCGGTCAACGACTTTATTGAATATCAATCAAATAGAGAAAATATACTGGGTGTTGTTGGCGGTGGGAACCGCAACTTCGCCCAACTTTTTATTTTTACAGCCAAAGATATCGCAACCGACTATCACGTCCCATTATTATATGAATTTGAATTCAATGGCACTGAAGAAGATGTAATCAATATGAAGAAAGTAGTTGATGAAATTGACATTAAAAACGTTAAATAGTGATAAAGTCACTTATTATGATTTAAATAATGAAATTAATATTCCCGTAGACGGTCAAATCCCACTTCAAAAAGATCAAGAAGCCTTAACCGCCTTTTTGAAAGAAAATGTTGCTGAAAATACAATGCAATTTGATTCATTAAAAGCACGTTTTGATTATTTAATTGACAACAACTATATTGAAACTGATTTTTATAATAAATATGACTTCTCATTTATAGAGGAGCTCTACGCTTATTTAGCAGCTCAAAAATTCCATTTCGGTACATTTATGGCTGCCTACAAATTTTATGCTCAATACGCACTTAAAACTGATAATAATGCCTATTACCTTGAAAATTATATTGATCGTGTTGCAATGAACGTTCTTTACTTTGCTGATGGTAATACAGAACTAGCTATGAATTTAGCTGACGAAATGATTCATCAACGTTACCAACCTGCTACACCTAGTTTCTTAAATGCCGGTCGTAAACGTCGTGGAGAATTAGTTTCTTGCTTCCTAATTCAAATTACTGATGATATGAATGGTATTGGACGTGGCATTAACTCAGCACTTCAATTATCTCGAATTGGTGGTGGTGTTGGTATTACGCTCAGTAATTTACGTGGCGCAGGTGCACCAATTAAAGGGATTGAGGGCGCTGCTTCTGGTGTTCTACCCGTTATGAAATTATTAGAAGATAGTTTTTCATATTCTAACCAACTAGGACAGCGTCAAGGTGCTGGAGTTGTCTATTTAGACGTCTTCCATCCAGATATTGTTGCTTTCCTGTCAGCTAAAAAAGAAAATGCTGATGAAAAAATCCGTGTTAAAACTTTATCACTAGGCATCACTGTACCTGATAAATTTTACGAACTCATTAAAGATAATGCAACGATGTATCTTTTCGATCCCTACGGTGTTGAAAGAGAATATGGAGTCCCTTATTCCTATGTTGATATCACAAAAGAATATGACAATATGGTTGCCAATAAAAATATTAGTAAAAAAACGATTCTTGCCCGCGAATTAGAAACTGAAATTTCTAAGCTGCAACAAGAGTCAGGCTATCCTTATATTGTCAATGTTGATACAGCAAATCGCGCAAACCCAATTGATGGTAAAATCATTATGAGTAATCTTTGTTCAGAAATCATGCAGGTTCAGACACCATCAACTGTGAATAATGCACAAGGCTACGATGTTATGGGGACTGATATTTCATGTAACTTAGGCTCAACTAACATTGTTAATATGATGGCTTCTCCAGATTTTGGCCGTTCAGTTGATTCAATGGTTCGCGCTTTAACTTTTGTAACTGATAGTTCAGATATTGATGTTGTGCCTCCTATTCAACATGGAAATAACTTAGCGCATACCATCGGTTTAGGTGCAATGGGCTTACATGCCTACTTCGCTAAAAACCATATGCATTATGGTTCAGAAGACTCAATCGATTTCACTAGTGTTTATTTTATGATGCTTAACTATTACTCATTAAAATCATCAAATGCTATCGCTAAAGAAAAAAATGAAACATTCCATAACTTTGAAAAAAGTACTTATGCAACTGGTACCTACTTTGATAAGTATCTTAACGAAGATTGGGGCCCTACTTCTGATAAAGTTGCTGCCTTATTTGATGGCATCGACATCCCTAATCAAGAAGATTGGGCGACTTTGAAAGCTAATATTCAAACTGACGGTCTTTATCATCAAAATAGATTGGCTGTTGCACCTAATGGCTCTATTTCATATATTAACGATACTACTGCCAGTCTTCACCCAATTATTAACCGAATCGAAGAGCGTCAAGAAAAGAAAATTGGAAAGATTTACTATCCAGCTCCTTACCTTTCAAATGACACGATTCCATACTATACTTCTGCATACGACATGGATATGCGTAAAGTTATTGACGTTTACGCTGCTGCACAGGAACATATCGATCAATCACTTAGTTTAACTTTATTCATGCGTTCAACGATTCCTGAAGGCCTCTACGAATGGAAAAATGGTCGGACAGATAAAATGACAACACGTGACTTAAACATTTTGCGTAATTATGCGTATAATAAAGGTATTAAGTCAATTTACTACATCAGAACCTTTACTGATGATCAAGAAGAAGTTGGCGCAAACGCTTGTGAGAGTTGTGTTATCTAAACTGTAACGGAGGAAAGTTAAATGAATAATGATAGTTACAAAGCAATTAATTGGAACGAAGTTGAAGATCAAGTTGATAAAGCAACTTGGGAAAAACTAACAGAACAATTTTGGTTAGATACACGTATCCCCCTTTCAAATGATTTAGATGATTGGCGTACACTGAGTCCTGCAGAAAAAACATTAGTTGGTCATGATTTTGGTGGGCTAACATTGTTGGATACGGTGCAATCACAAGATGGGATGGAAGCGTTGCGTCATGATACACGGACTGCCCACGAAGAAGCTGTTTTAAATAATATTCAATTTATGGAATCGGTTCATGCTAAAAGTTATTCATCAATTTTTTCAACGTTGAATACAGCTTCAGAGATTACTGAAATTTTCGAATGGACAGACAAAAACGAATTTTTACAAAAAAAAGCACAACGTATTAATGGTATTTACCAAAACGGGTCACCATTGGAGAAAAAAGTTGCTTCTGTTTTTCTTGAAACGTTCTTATTCTACTCTGGTTTCTATACGCCACTTTACTATTTAGGCCATAACAAACTGGCAAACGTTGCTGAAATTATTAAATTAATTTTACGTGATGAATCTGTTCATGGTACCTTCATTGGCTATAAATTCCAATTAGGATTCAACGAACTTTCTGAAGAAGAACAAGGTAAAATGAAGACCTGGATGTATGACCTTCTGTTTGAATTATATGAAAACGAAGAAAAATATACCCATGAACTTTATGATGAAGTTGGTTGGACTGAAGAAGTTTTAACCTTCTTACGTTACAATGCCAACAAAGCTCTAATGAATTTAGGCCAAGATCCTTTGTTCCCTGATACAGCTTCTGATGTTAATCCTGTTGTCATGAACGGAATTTCAACATCAACATCTAATCATGATTTCTTCTCTCAAGTTGGTAATGGCTACTTACTTGGTAGTGTGGAATCAATGGATGATTCAGATTATGAAATTGGTGAAAGCGGCCAAATGAAACGTCGTCCTAAACGTTAGAAAAAAATCCTTACTATCAGCCTAAAAACTGATAGTAAGGATTTTTTATTTAACAGTTTTAACTTTACAATTACAGTAACATTCCCACTATTCCCGCACAAAGTATCAATATTCCTATAATGACCATCCATACACCTGATAAACGATTTAATTTCTCACGATGACTAGAATCCTGCGTTATTTTCTTCATCCTAAAGTTGGTATATTTATTAGGAACCGTTTTAGGCGCATAGTTTCCTAAGATGATCAGCAATGTTCCCACTATCAGTGCAACACTGCTAATAATATTAACCTGATGTCCCAACGCGGTAGCAAATATCATTGTTGCTAAAAGTATTGATAAGATTGGCGTAATCCAAATTAAAGCTGTATCTAGTTTCTTATTTTGACGATTAGTGTTATCTATTACCATTATCACCACATTGATTAAAATCATCAATAATGGGAACCCAATAATAACTAGATTTTTATCACCATACTGATCAATATTACCACCTATATTCCAGTGAATCGGAATTTTATTGGGTAATTTGTGATACAAAACTACTCCCATAATCATTGGAACAAATCCAAATAAGATGGCGCTGATATTCCTTTTATTTTTCATAATTGTCTCCTCCTACCAGATATTGTGACCATTTTAAATAATTCGAAATAGTCGTTTGATTCAAATTAATATGGTTACTACTTTTACCAATTGGCAAGCTATAATCCTTACCAGTAATGTAGTAAAAAAAATAGCATTTAGAGCTAATTAAAAACTAACCCTAAATACTATTTTTTTAAGCGTTCACTTTGTTAATCACTCTTTTATCTGTTGGTAAAACAGTTACTTCAAATTCTGAAATATAAGCATTTTCATAGTCCAATGCCTTAATATTAAAATTAGCAATTTTCATTTCATCATTAGCTCGAAATTTTGAGTCATTATTAAGCACAAATCCAGTAAGCGTCACCGCTTCACTTTCTTCCGTTTCTTTAAGCGTTGTATCAAAATATCTTTCAAAATCATATAATGTCACTTTACCTGAAACTTTAAATTTATTGTTTCCCATATCTACTATATTATCGTCATTCGTATCATCAAATTCTTCTCTAACAACACCAAATAATTCTTCATAGATATCTTTATCTGTAACAATCCCTGAAGTCCCACCATACTCATTAACGACGATAACGATTGGTGTTCTCTTAGATACCATAACATCCATAATACTATGAACTTCAGCATTTTCTTGAACGGCCGGAATATCACGCATAATTGTTGAAATCAAATTTGTCTTATCAATTTTTTCCTGTCGCAATAAATCATAACTATAAACGTACCCGATAACTTTATCTTTATCATTGTTAGCAATAACTGGGAACCTTGAATATCTAGTTCTCCAATATAAATTAACAACGTTTCTAATTGAATCGTCTACGTCTACTGCAACCATCGATGTTCGGTCAATCATGATATCTTCTGCCACTTTATCATTCATATCAAATGCTCGTCGCATGAATGTTAAATCTTCTTCATCAAGTTCACCAGCATTTGCGGATAATCGAGATAATGAGAGAATTTCAGTTTGCGAATAAATATCTTCTTCATTTTCAACTTCATAACCTAACAAATGCGTAATCCAATTTGCTGAACGATCTAAAATCCAAATTAATGGGTATAACACAATATGGAAAAACATAATAGGACGGACAATAAATAATAATACTGGCAATGGATCTGCAATTGCAATATTTTTAGGTACTAAATCAGTAAAAACAGCATGAATAACAGTAAAAATAAGAATTGCAGCAACCGATGCAATAGCATTTGCCATAGCCGCGGGTAATATATTTGATTGTATAATCGCATCTGCTATTGTTTTTTCACCAATCCAACCTAAAATCAAACTAGTTGAAGTGATTCCAACTTGGGCCGTTGACAGATACTCCGTTAGGTTCTCCGTCATATGAATAGCCCGCTTAATATTTTTAAGCGGCTTTTTCCCATACATATCTTTCAATGCACTAATACGGACACGAACCAACGCATACTCAGTCAGTGTAAATAACACAGACAAAAGTAATATTGCGATAATAACAATTACATTCACTAAATAATTTTCCGGACCAGAATCCAAGGTAACACCCTACTTTCAATTTGTTGTAATTTCTTAACTTCCATTATATCAAAAATATTGTTCATAAACTAGTTAACACTTTATCATTATATCTAAAATAAGGCTATCTAAATCGATATATCTTGGTATTATCTTAATTATAATTAAGAAGTGTCATTTTTAATTAGCCTTTTCGTAAACAACTATTACTTAAATAAGTTATAATAAAATTATCATATAAATAATTAGAATTGGGGATCTATAATGAATTTTTTAAAGAAATATGGTTTTTATTTAATGGCACTTGCCGTTATAAGTGAGTGGATTTTGCCTTTAGCATTAGCACCATTTGTACCTGGTTATTTGCAATTCACTAATTTAATTAGTGATTTTGGGGAAGTTGGCGTTCCAACTCATATGGCATTTAAAGTTTGGGAAGTTATAAATGGACTTCTTTTCTTACTTTCAGCACCAGCTTTCTATGAATATTTTAAAGGTACGTCAAAAAAATTAGCCAGCTGGTTTACCGCTATGTTAATTATTTTTAGTATGACCGATTGTCTTTTAACAGGAATTTTCGATCGTGCACTCACATCAAATACACAAAGCATTACGGGTATGATCCACAATTATTCGTCAGGCATTGGCGACACCGCTCTTTTGATTAGTATGTTTTTTTTATTAAAACTCTATCAAAAGCAAGGTAAAAAACTAATTACAACCCTTTTATTAGTTGCCTTTATTATTTCACTAGGAATTCAATTTTTATTTGTTTATCCAAGAATTATGCCAGATTCACAATTTAAAATTCCTTATCGTGGTTTGTGGCAACGTTTAAATTTATGGTTACTCTATATGCCATTTTTATTAATCTCTATCAAAAATATGTTTAAAAAAAGATAATACTAATTAATGAAATGCCTCACAATTATTAGACATAAGTCTAGTAATTGTGAGGCATTTTTATATCTAAATAATCGAGTAAGAAAGCAATCATCATACGCAGTTTCCAGACTAAAAGTACGTTAAATTAACTATTTGTTCACTACATTTAGAGTTTCTTTTGCTTCATAACAAACGTATTTCTTGCAAATTAAAAGACATAATTCCGATATTTTACCGGAATTATGTCTTGGTGTCTCAAATAATATATATCTCTACCCTTTTAATATACTATATTATCTAATATTCTTTATTAAAAACTTCATTATAGGGCTAGGCATTCTATCCTTTTTATCTACTGATTTTTTTTGATTTACAACTGCTAAAATCTGTAATAACGTAAAGGCAATCGAACTACGTTTCCTAAATGAAATATATTTTGGCTGCCATTTAGTTACATATTTATTTTTATACTTCTTTAGTCCCTGGAAACCATAAAAATGATACCCATATTCATAAATTAAATGAGCTATTTTTTCTTCCGCAAAACTAAATTTAGATTCACCTACATTCGACAATGGTGCCATACCCATATCGAATAATTCATAGCCGCCTTCTTTTGCTTGTTGAAAAAGGCTAATAAAGATTTTATCCATAATACCAGATGGCGCTTCTTCTCTACTATATCTCATCAAATCAATCGATAAGACCCTATTATTTCCGGTTGGCATCATTGTCGCAAAGGCAACCTTATGTCCCTCAGAATCATTAATAATAGCAATAGGCGCTTGATTAAGATAATATTCATCGAAAAATCCTAAAGAAAATCCTTTTTCAGCTTGTCCATTCAGCCAACTATCAGATATTTTTTTCAATTCTTGAATAGTTTCCTTTGAATAAGGGGGCTCGATCATTGCAAATGTATAGTTTTCTCGTTCAAATTTATTCATTAAAGCACGTTCAGAACGTCTTTTTTTACCAGCCAATTCAAATTCAGCTACTCTAACAAAACCTTCTTCACCCGTTTTAATGAAATCAAATCCAACTTCATGTAACATCATTGTTAACTTCGCATCAACTTCATAAAAAACTAATTCTAATCCTTCAATATCTGCGTCAACAATAAATTGATTAATTGCTTCACGAATAAACTCATGATTACCAACAGGTTCACCCATAACCACTAATTTATTCGATTTTTTTTGATAAAGGAAAAATACTTCGTCCTGTCCATCATTTTGATAGAAATAAACATTTTTATCCTTTAAAAATGAAAGATGACTGACTTCATTACCACCATAAGTATCAATTACATTTTTAACACGATCTGCTGGAAAATCTTGCTTACCAAATCGTTTATCCTTACCAGATAAGTACGTAAATGCAATCCATAACACCACAACTGCAGAAAGTAAACCTAGGAATCCTGATAGCCATATCTTTTCTGAAGGAAATAAGAATACATCTGGAACTTTACCCTTAAAGTGGAATTCTGGCATGTTATAGAATCCTACGATTGTGTATAAAATGAATGTTCCAGCAAATATACTTCCATCAATTAATAAACGGCCCCATGAATATTCAAATCTTTCACGATAAAATATTGGTTTAGATAATAGTGCACAAATGAGAATGATAGTTAAGAAAATAAGTATTGTTACTGAGAAATCATGCCACAATGTATTAGCAATACCCACGACAACAAAGATAATCATTGGCCAATAGACACGTTTAACTTTAGATTCAATACCTCGACCAATCCCAATCATTAAGAATGCAAGTATAATATTACTCATTTGATGAATGAAATAAAAGGTATAAGGATATAAGTAATTAATAATTGGATTAGTAAATGTAAATTCTGGAACCGTTGAAGCAAGTAATAAGATGATACCTGTCATATAGAAAAATAACACAAGTATAAAATGTGCTACTCTACTGAGTAAGATAACTGGTAGTCCATTTAAGTACTCATTAAGACGATGTCCTGAATCTTTAACGAATAATAATACCCCCACTAAGAATGGGAATATATAATAAAATAATCGATAAAACAATAACCAGATAACAGCTGTGCTATCCTGTACACCTAATGTTTGTAACCCTAAAATCATAAAGACATCAAAAGAACCTAACCCACCCGGAATCATTGAAATAACACCGATAATTGATGCGATAATAAATAACGGGAAGACAGCAACTAAATTAGATGTATCAACATTCATCATAAATCCGATATAAATGAAAAATAAACCAGCAGATCCCCATTCTAAGGAAGAGCCAAGTATTAACGTTAGTTCACGACCTAATGTTAAATCTGCAAAAAATTCTGAATCTCTTGTCTTTGTAATAATAAAAACAATTGGAAAATATAGGCCACCTAATAACAACCAGACCCAATACTGTCCGAATTGTGGTCCAATATTTAATCCAAAAATCATGAATAAAGAAACCCAACAATATAGTGATAGACCCGCAACTAAAAATAATGCTATTTTTGATATAGCAAATAGCACCTGTTTTTTAGACGCATTTTTACTATAAAAATTAGCTCTAAGTGATGCACCTAGTAGGCCACCAAATCCTGCTATGTTAGTCATTGTATTCGTTATCCAACCGCTTTGAAGAATGTATCGCCAAGAATACTTTTCTGGTAAAAATTTAACCATGACAAAATCATAAATCATCATCGGAAGGACAGCAATAAATCCAATTACCAACATTAATATAATGGATTTTACTGACTGTGATTCAAAACTTTGCTGAACTTGTTCACCATTTATATCCTTAAATATTTGTCCAACTTGGATAATAACAAAAATTAAAACTGATAAAACAAATAAAAGCTTAATTGCTGTTAATCTTTTTTTAATAAATTCATTACACGTACTAATTATTTTTTTCATTTTTTGAATCCCCCGATTTATTTTTTGTTACTTATACTCCCCCCGGAATATATAATACTATTTTTTCTTTTGTTCTACGTAACCTTCATTTCACAATAAAGTCTATATCGTTAATAAAATTAATGTAGTCTATGTAAAATTTGGTATAAAATAACTAACATCACCATAAAAATAATTTGCTTCGATCTAGTTACTATTTCTAAATTAACTCTTTTATCTACATACTAACTAATTTTAAATAAGCGCTGGTGATCATGCCAAACTGTGGACATTAATAAATAACTAATGATGTATATAGAAAAAGTTTAACATTAATTAATAATTCGACGAATTTCTAATTTTAAAGAGATTTCAAACGCTAATATTGGAATAGTTATCGCTATCCTTTAAATAGACGCTTCTAATTATGTTCGTTTATAGCTTACCCCCTCTACATTTTGTCCATTTTATTCAATATTTTTTCAGATATATGTTTATTTAAATACCTTACCACGATTTATTAACATAACCAAACATTTTGCAAAAAAATAGCACGATGATTTCCAATAAATTGGAAATCATCGTGCTTAAAATTATTCAAAAATAAAAATATTATTATTTGAGAGTAACTACTGCGCCAACTTCTTCTAAAGAAGCTTTCATTGCTTCAGCTTCGTCTTTAGAAATACCTTCTTTGATAACTGATGGAATGTTATCAACTAAACCTTTAGCGTCTTTAAGGCCTAAACCTGTAATTTCGCGAACGGCTTTGATAGCTTTAACTTTTTGGTCGCCAGCTTCTGTTAATTCAACAGTAAATTCTGATTTTTCAGCAGCAGCTTCGCCAGCACCAGCGCCAGCAGCAGCTACAGGAGCAGCAGCTGAAACACCGAATTCTTCTTCGATTGCTTTAACTAAGTCGTTTAAATCTAAAATGCTTGCTTCTTTTAAATCAGCAATGATTTTTTCTGTATCTAATGACATGTGTGTATCCTCCATTTTATGTGTACGATTTTGTGTGTACCTTTAGGTACCGATCATAGATGCTAAGTATTAAGCAGCAGGTTCTTCGTCTTTACTTTCTGCAACAGCGTTAATTGCATAAGCAACGTTGCGAACAGGTGCTTGTAATACTGAAAGTAACATTGAAAGTAAGCCATCACGACTAGGTAATGTAGCAAGAGCGTTAATTTCTTCTAACGTTGCAACTTTACCTTCAATGACACCACCTTTAATGCTAAGTGCTTCAGCAGTCTTAGCAAAATTAGCCATAATACGTGCAGGTGCAACAACATCTTCGCTAGAAAATGCGACTGCAGTAGGTCCAGAAAATACTTCTTCCATACCTTCATACCCTGCTTTTTCAGCAGCACGTACTAAAATCTTGTTTTTGATAACTTTCATTTCAACGCCTGCTTCGCGTAATTCCTTACGTAATGCAGTCACTTGTTCAACCGTTAAACCACGGTAATCCACAACAACTGCAGATGCAGCGTTATTGAATTTTTCAGTTACTTCATCCACAATTAATGCTTTTTGTGCGATAAATTCTTTACTCATAATTGATTCACCTCCTGTAGTCGTGTCAGAGCTTTTTTACAATAAAAAAACTCCGTGTCCACCAAGACACAGAGAGAGTAATACTTCACTCCTCGGCAGGTAAATTAAGGCTTGCGCCACCTGAGTCTTCGGTAGAATCATAAATTAATTGACTTCCATAAATTTAACACAGTTAGATATATGGGTCAACTAAAGAAATTTAATTATCTAATATTAGTTTTGAGCCAAGTTTAAGCTTGGACCAAATGTTGTAGCAACAGATAAATGTTTGATATAGCCACCCTTAACTGATGATGGGCGAGCTTTAACAATAACATCGTTGATAACATCAAAGTTACCAATTAATGCTGCATCATCAAATGATACTTTACCAATTGGAACATGAACATTTCCATCTCTATCAGTACGGTAAGTTACCTTGCCGGCTTTAGATTCTGAAACTGCTTTTTCAACGTCCATTGTAACAGTACCTGTTTTAGGATTAGGCATTAAACCTTTAGGTCCTAAGACACGGCCTAAACGTCCAACTTGGGCCATCATATCTGGTGTTGCAATAGCAACATCAAAATCTAACCAGCCACCAGAAATACGTTCAACCAAGTCATCATCACCAACAACGTCAGCGCCGGCTGCAAGTGCAGCTTTAGCTTTATCGCCTTTAGCGAATACAACAACAGTTTGGTCTTTACCAGTACCATTTGGAAGTACAACAGCCCCACGTAATTGTTGGTCTGCTTGTTTTGTATCTAAGTTTAAGTTGTAAGCAAGTTCAATTGTAGCGTCAAACTTAGCAAAGTCCATTTTCTTAGCTAATGCGATTGCATCAGTAATTGAATAGTTTTTACCTTCTTCAACTTGTTTTAAAGCGTCTTGATAATTTTTACCTTTTTTAGCCATCTTGAATTTTCCTCCTTGCAATATGTGGTCTAACGGATAAACCTCCCACTTGATACATCTATTTTCATAGAGTATCCGACCGAGAAGCGTGTTTGTAGTTAGGAATTAACCTTCTACAACGAATCCCATGCTTCGTGCAGTTCCTTCGATCATGCGCATTGCAGATTCAACACCTGAAGCGTTTAGATCTTGCATTTTAGTTTCAGCGATTTGTTGAACTTGAGCACTAGTTACTGTTGCAACTTTTTTAGTGTTAGGTTCGCCAGAACCACTTTCAACGCCTGCAGCTTTCTTTAAAAGAACTGCTGCGGGTGGTGTTTTTGTAACGAAATCGAATGAACGATCTTCGTAAACACTAATTACAACGGGAATTAACATACCAGCTTGGTCAGCTGTACGTGCATTGAATTCCTTTGTAAAGCCCATGATATTAATACCAGCTTGTCCTAATGCAGGACCAACCGGTGGAGCAGGAGTTGCTTTCCCTGCTGGAATTTGTAATTTAACGACGTTTGCTACTGTTTTAGCCACGTGACATACCTCCTTGTAAAATCCGTGCGTGGTAAATGGAGATATAAATTTCTCCTCCCACTGTATGCAGAACATACTAATATAATATAACACCCAGATGGGTTCCACGCAATCTTATTTATGCTTTTTCCATAAAAATGTGTAAATTGATTCATCAACTCGTTTATTTTCATGTAATAATCTGTGTGCTGCTCTTCGACCGCTCACAATAAGTTCCTGATAATTAAGCTGATTTTCAACTAAATAGCGAAGTGATAAAACACTATTAATGGAAACAGCGCCATCATTGCCATTTTTCAAATCGCCAGCAATATTTAAAAATTGTAAATTCTCCGGTAGATGCTGCATTGCCTTTTCAAAATACTGGTAGAGTGAAGTCGTTTCCACTGGACCTTTATCAGTTAAAAATAAATCTTCAATGATAGGCGTATTTTGTGCTACATTATGATCATTGTATGGTGCACCAATTGAAATGGCATGTGCCACCATTGGGACATCAGTCATATCTCTGTATTCTGTCATATAGCGTAATATACTGACACTACCCATTGAATGCCCAACAAAATCGACCTTTTCAATGGCATAAGCGCCATATAAAAATTGCATAATATAATGTAACCATAAGCTTTGTTTTTCAACAGGAGCTATATTATTTTTAAATAAAACTTGAATGAATGGTTGCGCAGATCTTAATTGACCTTCAACATGTAAACTACCATTATCATCAACTATGATAACCATATCTTTACGACCATAGCCTGCTCGTTCAAAACGGGCAATCATTGGGCCAAAAGAAAGTCGATTACCACTATAACCGTGAACAAATAGTGTTGGGGTCATCTTGTCGCTAGGTACAATTGGATCAGAGGCATCAATTGAAACATGCCCTAATCGTCTAAATTTATTCCCAATGAAAAAACTTGTGCCTGCTCCTAGACCTAACAAGCCTATCTTCAAAAGTCCCTTAGTCATTAAATCACCTTCTACTTTTGTGAGTTATCACCCTAGCCTAATAATTTATCTACTTGATCAAAGTTCAATTCTGTACTTGTTTCACGACCAAACATATCAATATCAACTTTAAGTTTTAATTTTTCATTATCAATTTCCGTTACTTTACCGATAAGGTTAGCAAATGCACCTTCAATAATTGTGACAGATTCACCAATTTCAATGTCCAATTCTTGATGACGAGCACTCATACCCAAACGACGAAGAATCAATTCTACTTCTTCAGGTAATAGTGGTGCTGGTTTACTTCCGGCCCCATGAGAACCAACGAACCCAGTTACGCCTGGTGTATTACGAACAACATACCATGATTCATCTGACATACCCATCTCAACTAAAACATATCCAGGGAATGTTTTCTTCATATCTGTTTTTTCTTTACCATTTTTAACTTCACGTTCTTCTTCTTCAGGAACAACTACACGGAAAATAAAATCTTCCATACCCATTGATTGTGCACGTGATTCAATATTTGTTTTAACTTTATTTTCGTAACCAGAGTAAGTATGTAAGACATACCAACTTTTTTCGATTGATTCCATTATATATATCTCTCCTTAAATTATCAGCTTCATTTTTCTCAAACAAAAAAAACTCCGCATCAACGAAGTTTTCTCACTTGTGTCATTATATCAAAACATCAGTTAAATAGCTATTCTTCTATGAAAATAGGGTTAAGAATGCAGAAGCACCTGAATCAACAATCCAGAAGAAAATCGCAAACATAATTGCAGTTACAACAACAGTTGTTGTATCACGACGTAGTTCCTTACCTGTTGGCCAAGTTGTTGCTTTAATTTCTACGATAACACTTTTAAGAAATGCATTAATTTTTCTCATAACTATCCCCCTATTTTGTTTCACGATGTAACGTATGTTTATTACAATATTTACAAAATTTATTTACTTCTAAGCGTTCGGTTCTGCTCGGTTTTGCAGCTACAATATAATTTCGTGAGCCACAAACGATACAAGCCAATGCTACTTTTCTTTGTGCCATGACTTTTTCTCCTTAATGTAAAGTTAACTAACGCTAACTTCGACTAACATTTTTAAAGAATACACTCATTTTACATTAAAAGAAAGAAAAAAGGAACCACCCTCTTTTCTTTCTTTCCTAATTATCGATTTTCTTTAAAAAATAACCCAAGCTTACTCTTACACCTTGAGATAGATCCTAATACCTTTTTCATATCGCACTCTAAAATAAGCGCAATTTCTTCTGGCTTTTTCATTTGATAATAAAGTAAAACAAAAGTACTTCTTTCTAACTCTGACAATTTCAATTCAAAATCATCCAATTTTTCTTGAAGGATAATTCTGTCATCTGCCAATATCTCACAATAAAACGAAGGCCGTTCACATTCACCATAAGTTTCTTCATATCGTTCCAAAGAATGCGAGTTCGCATCAGACAGCCTTTTAGTCGCTGATTGTTTGCGAATTAAACTAAAAATACAATTCGATAGACTGGTTTTAAAATACTGTCCAAACGTAATTCCTTTGTTCGGTTGGTAATTTTTTAATGCTTTAAAACAAACAGCTCTAGCCTCTTGTAAAAAATCTTCAGTATCCCATAATTTTAGATAGTATTTACGAATCATCGAATAAACCATTGGACGATATCGTTCAAATAACGGTTCAAATTTATGTTCTGCACCTAATTTAATTTGGCAAATCAATTGAAAATCTGTTTCGTTTTCAGTACTCCGGTAAGTTTCATCTAACAAGTAGACTCTCCATATCCGGGTCTCCATTTTTCAATATACCAAACATAATGACTGATTACAACAGTTGCTTAGTCATGTGATAGGTGATCACGCAATTCAGCCAGACTATCTAATTGTTCTGAGTCCCATGGTGAACGACGAACCGATGCCTCCGTTTGATATTTTTTGGCTTGTTGAGCAACTTCTTTTTTAGATTCATTAATGTCTTTGTATAACTCCCATGCAGGAATTCTTAATGCACCTTGTGAGAAAATAGTCCACTGTTCTGCTTGATCACTCGTTGCAACAGTTACCTGTGTGAGTTTAGTCTGTAACTCACCTATCATTGCTTCAATATAACTATCAGCCGTCTGACCCTCTGCTGTCCAAATAATCTCTAATCCATATTTTGTATAACTCTTTGATAGTCCTGGAACATACATTGCATCAAAGACAACGATTAACCGAGAGTCAATCTGTTTATGATAATTTGATAATTTGTGCAGTAGCAAGTCACGTGCTTCATCAAGTCGCTCTGATTGTTTCAATCGATTTAATTCTGGCCAATTACCAATCATATTATAGGCATCTACAACCAAAATTTGCTTTTTCATTATTATTTACCCCTAGAAGTAAATCCTTGATAAATAAGTAAACTGGCTGCGACACTGGCGTTTAAACTTTGAACGTGTCCAACCATTGGAATAGTCAACATACCATCACAAGCTTTTTTCAATAACGGTGAAATACCTTTACCTTCGTTACCAATTACGAGGGCTGTGGGTCCTTTAGCATCCCATTCACGATAATCTTGTCCATCCATATCTGTTCCGAAGACCCATAATCCGGCCTTTTTCAATTCATTTACAGTATTTACCAAATTAGTTACGCGAGCAACTGGCATATATTCAATTGCACCTGTTGACGTCTTAGCAACTGTTGACGTTAAACCGACTGCGCGACGTTTTGGAATAATAATTCCATGTACACCCGCAGCATCGGCTGTTCTCATAATTGATCCTAAGTTATGTGGATCTTCAACATTATCTAAAATAAGGAAAAATGGTGGTTCATCTTTATCAGCTGCACTTTTGAAAAGATCTTCAATAGTTGCATATTCAAATGCGGCAACTGCTACAATAACGCCTTGGTGATTTTGTTGATCTGATAATAAATCTAATTTACTTTTAGGAACTAGTTGTGTGATAATACCTTTTTTCTTAGCTAACTGTTCAATACCACTTAAAACATCTGATTTTAATCCAGTTTGTAAAAATAATTTGTTAATTGATTGATTACTTTTTAACGCTGCTTCTACAGGGTGACGACCAATAATAAAATCGCCAGCCTCTTCACTACTTCTTGGTTGTCCCATTTAAGTTCTCCTTTTCAACGGTGTTAATACACCATTTTGCCAATTCGGCCAATCTATCGTTTTGATTACTCAAAAATAAGTAGCCAAACAATGCTTCAAATCCAGTTGAAATACGATACGTTATTACTGATGTATTTTTAGCTGAAGTATGACTTTTAGCATTACGTCCACGTTTAAAGTAGTCTATTTCTTCTTCAGTTAAAATATTATTTTCTGTCATTTTATCTATCAAGAAAGCTTGTGCTTTGGCTGATACATAATGTGTTGCTTGATGGTGTAATTGAGTTGGTCTTGTAAGTCCTTGTACAAGTAAGTGTTTACGAACAAATACTTCATAAATACCATCGCCCATATAAGCTAACGCAATCCCATTCATTTGTTGATAATCTGCATTATTTTCCATTAGTCTTTTCTCCATCTAGTTCCTTGTGGTGTGTCTTCCAAAATAATTCCTTCTGCTGCAAGTTGATCTCGAATTTCATCGCTTTTTTGAAAATCTTTTTGTTTCTTAGCTTCTATTCTTTGTGCAATTAATTTTTCAACTCTGATATCTAGAGCATCAGCTACTTGTCCAAAAGCTAATCCAAAAACTGATGTCATTTCTTTAAAAATTTCTAACAAGTGATTAATTGAATCTCGTTCCACTTGTTTGTTTTCAGAATAGACATTCATTTTCTTAGCTAAATCATAGATAACTGCAATACCATTTTGTGAATTAAAATCATCATCCATAGCAGTTTCAAAATTGGATAAGCTCTCATTAATTTGATTTTCTATTAATTTATTTTCTCCTGAAATAGCATCGTTCAATCGATAAGTTAAGTTATCAAATGCTGTTTTCAATTTATTTAAATTATTAGTCGCTTCATCAATATTCGCTTGGCTATACTGAATTGGACGGCGGTAATGCGTTGTTGCCATAAAGAAACGGATAACTTGTGGATTGACTTCTTTAATCATATCATGCACCGTAACAAAATTACCTAGTGATTTACTCATTTTTTCATCATTTTCACCAATTGTTACAAATCCATTATGCATCCAATAGTTAGCAAATTTTTGACCCGTTTCAGCTTCACTTTGAGCGATTTCATTTTCATGATGTGGAAACATTAAATCCTGTCCACCACCATGAATATCAATCGTTGGACCTAGGTATTTTGTTGCCATTACAGAACACTCAATGTGCCAACCCGGACGGCCCTTACCAAATGGAGAGTTCCAAGAAAGATCATCATTTTT
The DNA here is from genome assembly GCF_056782115.1 of Dellaglioa sp. CoH-56-MRSF-14. The sequence continues at coordinate 58,129 of NZ_JBXAYB010000006.1, forward strand.
GACTGATTTCCAAAGTGCAAAATCAATTTCATCTTCTTTTCGAGCCGTTTCTTCAGTATCAACATGCTGACTGGCACCTTGTTCTAATTCGTTGATATTTTGATCAGATAATTTACCATAATCTGGAGATTTACGCGTTCTAAAATAAACATCCCCATCAGATACATAAGCATAACCTTTATCAATTAAATTTAATATAAATTGAATGATATCATCAATATTTTCTGTCGCCTTTGGATTTTTAGTTGCTGGTTCAATCGCCAATGCCTTGGTATCTTCCATGAAAGCAGCAATAAACTTATCGGCTAATTGTTGAACTGTTATATGGTCTTCTTTAGCAGCTTTGATCATTTTATCATCAACATCTGTAAAATTAGATACATAGTTAACTTTAAAATGACGATATTCAAAATATCGACGAATTGTATCAAACGCAATAGCACTTCGCGCATTTCCAATATGAATATAGTTATAAACGGTTGGCCCGCAAACGTACATACTAACTTTCCCAGACACAAGTGGTTTAAAAACCTCTTTTTGATTCGTTAATGTATTATAAATTGAAATCATTTTATCACCCGCCATTTAATCTTTTTGTTAAAAAAAGACGTCTTTTATATACTTATAAAAGACGTCTTCAACGTTGTTCCACTCCTTAAGATGTAGTGAACCTACATCCAACAATGAGTTAACGTTCATTACACGACTATAATTACTTTGTTCATCATAGCATTTTAAAGAGGCACTTCACAACTAACGTTTGTTTTCTCACATCACCGAAAACTTTCTAAAAAACGCCAATAAGTTGTTACTCTCTCTTATCAAAAATTATTTTGTATTCATTTCTTCTAACGTTTTGTTCAAATGAGCTAATGCTTTTTCACGACCAAGCAATTCGATTGATGCTGGTAGTTCTGGTCCATGCATTTCACGCGTTGTTGCAATACGGATTGGCATATATAATTGACGACCTTTAATTTTTGTATCTTTTTGAATTGATTTAATTGTTGCTTGGATAGCAACAGCATCAAAAATATCAATCGTTTTAATGCGTTCAGCAAATTCTTTTAAAACTGTTGGTGCTGTTTCAACAGCTAACTCTGCCTTTGCTTCATCATCAAGAACAGGTGGTTCGCTTAAAAATACTTCTGCCATTTCAGTAATTTGACCTGTATATGACATTTGTTGCTTATAAAGGCTAATTAATTTACGAGCCCATTCAATTCTTTCTGCACTTGGATCAGCTTCAATTTTACCATCTTGAATTAATTGACGTAAAGCCAAATCCATTACTTTATCTTCATCAGCTGTTTTAATATATTGATTATTAATCCATTCTAATTTTTTACCATCAAATGAAGCTGGTGACTTGCTTAAACGTTTAGGATCAAACATTTTAATCAATTCTTGGCGAGAGAAAATTTCACTTTCGCCAACTGGTGACCAGCCTAATAAGGTAATGAAGTTTACCATAGCTTCTGGCAAGTAGCCTAATTCACGATATTGTTCAATGAATTGGAGAACATTTTCATCACGTTTACTTAATTTTTTTCCTGTTTCTGTATTGATAATTAATGTCATATGTCCAAAGATAGGTGCATCCCAGCCAAATGCTTCATAAATCATCAATTGCTTAGGCGTATTGGCAATATGGTCATCCCCACGAAGAACATGCGTAATTTCCATCAAGTGATCATCAACAACAACAGCAAAGTTATATGTTGGCATACCATCACGTTTTTGAATAACAAAATCGCCACCAATAGTATTGGAATCAAAGGTAATTTCACCTTTAACAATATCTTTAAATTCGTATTTTTTGTTTGCTGGAACACGGAAACGAATAACAGGTGTTAAACCGGCAGCTTTTGACTCTGCAATTTTAGCAGTAATCTCATCATCAGACATACCTGCATATTCGTATTCATAATGTGGCATTTCATTACGTGCTTTTTGAGCATCACGGTCTGCTTCGAGTTCATCTTCTGTTTTATATGACTCGTAAGCTAAATTTTTATCCACTAATTCTTGGATTAATGGTAAATAGATATCTTTACGTTCTGATTGACGATAAGGACCAAATTCTCCTGGTTTGTCAGGACCTTCATCCCAATCCATGCCTAACCATTTTAAGTTATCTAGTTGGCTGCGTTCACCATCAGCAATATTTCTCTTTGTATCAGTATCTTCAATACGGATAACAAAAGTACCCTTTTGACTTCTCGCAAATAAGTAATTAAATAGAGCGGTACGAGCATTTCCAATGTGTAAATGTCCAGTTGGACTTGGTGCATATCTGACACGAATTTTATTTTTAGCCATGATAACGCCTCTTTCTTTTTTCTGTATTTAGTTACTACGATATAAACCGTTTATTTAAGGCTTTATTCAACTAATCTAGTTTACAATGAATCGGATAAAAAATAAAGCCAATAATCTTAGTATTGACTTTATTTCTTATCGTTTATTTTTTTCATTGAATGTAATGGTTTTGCAAAAATCATTCTTCCAGCATCCGTTTGAAGTGCACTTGTAACGACAACGTCAATTGATTTGTTTAGGAAATACTTTCCTTCTTCCACGACAACCATTGTTCCATCATCCAAATAAGCAACACCTTGTTGACGCTCAGAACCATTTTTTATTACCATAACATGTAATTGTTCTCCAGGAATAACCCGAGGTTTCAATGATTTAGCTAGTGCATTTACATTCAAAATCTGGACATTTTGAAATTCGCTAACTTTGTTTAAATTAAAATCATTTGTGACAATAACCCCATCAATCGTTTTAGCTAATTTAATTAACTTACTATCTACTTCTTCAATTTCTTCAAAATCACCTTCATACATTTCAATCGGCATGATTTTTTCATCTTGAAGTTTATTTAAAATATCTAATCCTCTACGACCCCGAACACGTTTGATACTATCAGCTGAATCTGCAATATATTGGAGTTCATATAAAACAAAATTAGGAACTAATAATGTTCCTTCAATAAAGCCAGTTTTAATCAAATCATAAATCCGGCCATCAATTAAGATATTTGTATCTAATATTTTATATTCATGATAATTATCATTGACATTACGGTCTAGTAAACTACTTTCAACGACATCACTTTTCTTATTTTTTGATGCAAATAATTTACGCCAATCCTCCAAACGATTAGTTCCTATAACAAAACCCAAGTATCCAAGTAAAAATAGTAACAAAACGGGTACAATTGTGTTCAATAGCCATATTTCTGATCGATAGAATGGTGTTGAGATTAAAATTGCAATAACCATACCAACAATAGTTGAAACACTCGCTGTTAGTAGCATCATTGGGCTTTGATTAGTTAAATAATTTTCAATATTTGCCAGTAATTTTTCTAGTGGCGTTATGATAAATAAAGATAGAATAAGAGCTAAACCGACACCTATTAAAAAATTAACAACACTATTATTTAATATACCAATCTCCGCAATACTCACTAATTTCCAAAAAAGTGGTAGCAAACTAACACCAATTCCACCGCCGACTAGTGCAACAACACCTTTAATAATATTTCTACGCATTGACAACTCCTCCTTTCTAACTAAACACTACTTTTAGTGCTTCGCTTAGTGTAGCAACACCAACAACTGTAATTCCTTTAGGTGGTGTCCATCCTGATAAATTATTTTTAGGAATAAAAATTCGTTTAAATCCAAGCTTTTGTGCTTCAGCAACCCGTTGTTCAATCCGATTAACACGTCGAATTTCACCAGTCAATCCAATTTCACCTACAAAACTGTCTGCAGGGTCTGTTTCTTTATCTCGATAACTTGACGCAATACTAACAGCAATCGCTAAATCAATAGCTGGTTCATCTAATTTTACGCCACCAGCCGCCTTAAGATAAGCATCCTGGTTCTGTAATAATAAACTTGCACGTTTTTCAAGAACGGCCATTATTAATGACACACGATTGTGATCAAGCCCTGTAGTTGTACGCTTCGCCGTTCCGTAAACTGTTGGTGTGATTAATGCTTGAACTTCAACCAAAATAGGTCGTGTTCCTTCCATAGATACAACAATAGCAGAACCTGTTGCGCCAGCCAAACGTTCTTCTAAGAAAATTTCTGATGGGTTTGCAACTTCAAATAACCCACCTTCACGCATATCAAAAATTCCAATTTCATTTGTTGAACCAAATCGGTTTTTAACAGCGCGTAAAATACGGAACGTGTGATGCATATCTCCTTCAAAATAAAGGACTGTATCAACCATATGTTCCAAAATTTTGGGACCAGCAATTGCACCACCTTTTGTTACATGTCCAACAATAAAAATCGTAATACCATTCGTTTTAGCAATTTGTAATAATTCAGCAGTTACTTCTCGAATTTGAGAAACACTGCCAACTGCAGCAGACATTTCTGGTTCTTGCATTGTTTGAATTGAGTCAATGACTACGTAATCAGGATTTAATGTCTCAATATTTTGACGAATATTACCCATATCTGTTTCAGGGTAAAGATAAAATTTCTGACCTCCAACACCGAGGCGCTGTGCACGCATTTTAATCTGAACAGCACTTTCTTCACCAGAAACATATAAGACAGTTCCGCCAGTTTGGCTTAGTTGACCAGAAACTTGTAAAAGTAATGTTGATTTACCAATGCCTGGATCACCACCAATTAAAACTAATGACCCGGGTACAACACCACCACCAAGAACACGATTTAATTCACCTAACTCAGTTTCAACACGTTCTTGTTCTGCCATTGAGATATCATCTAATAGTTCTGGTTTAACAGAAGCTCCAGTAAAACTGACACGAGCTTTACGATCTGCTTTTTGTGATTGTTCACGCTCTTCTACCATCGTGTTCCATTCGTTACAGTTAGGGCAACGACCCAAATACTTTGGTGAGGTGTATCCACAGTTTTGACATACAAATTGCGTTTTTACTTTTGCCATACAAACTCCCCACCCTTTCATTATAAATTCTATTGTTAATATTTTATCACATAAACGACAACCTGTAATTTCAATTGAAATTCTTAATCATTCTATAATAACTATTTACCTGATGAACCAAATCCGCCAATACGTTTTGTAGCGGTCACCTTTTCATTATCAACAGTTAAATAGGGCATAAAAATCCCTTGGCCTATCCGATCTCCTTTTTTTACCATTTGATCTTTTAAACTAAAATTAACAATTTGTATGAAAATTTCACCTTCATTTTTTTCGTTATTATAGTAATCAGAATCAATAACACCAATTCCATTTGGTAAAATCAGTCCACGTTTTAAGGGGCTACTTGAACGATTTGCTAATAATAAAAATTCATTATCTAGCATATACGCTTTAATTCCTGTGGGAATTAAATAAGGTTTCAAAATTTTATTTGCTTGAATGAGCTCTTCTTCAGCCACCGATTCACGATGCCTAATTAGCCATAAAACCTTTAAAAATCCACTTTTCCAGATTGAAGGTAATGTAAAATCTTCAGCTGCAGCTAAGTCATATCCTGCCGAAGTTGTTGTTGATCGAACGGGTAAGTCAATTTTCCCTGCATATTTAGTAACAATTTCAAATCCTCTTGTTTTCATTTGTTTATCCCCGTAATCTGTTTACTTTTTATCTTACCTCATTTATGACATAAATGGCTAGTTTTTGGGCATTTTTTAATGGTATAATTACATTCAAAGGGAAGGTGTTCAAATGGATTTCCAACTAAATGAAACCGATTTACGCGTGTACAACGTTAATGACGAGTTAATTAGTCGAATTAGTTTTACCATGATTAATGCTAATCAGACAATGGTCATTGAACATACTTGGGTAGCTGACAATCAGCGTCATCAAGGGCTTGCAAAAAGTACAACTGATTACTTAATTAAACAAGTTATTCTAAATCAGCAAACTATTTTACCATTATGCCCTTATACAAAGTTTTATTTTAGTGAACATCCAGAACTTTTAGAATTAATTTATACACCTAAATAAAAAATAGGAGAGTGACACACATGAATCAAGACAATTTAAAAAAATTAGTTGGACAAAAAGCTGTCGAGTTTATTAAAGACGGTATGGTTGTTGGACTTGGTACAGGCTCAACCGTTAAATTTATGGTAGATGCATTAGGTCAACGTGTTAAAAATGAAAACTTATCAATTATCGGTGTTTCAACATCAATTAGAACTGAAGAACAAGCAAAATCACTTGGTATTCCAGTTAAATCAGTTGATGAAGTTGACCACATTGATTTAACAATTGATGGTGCAGATGAAATTGATGACCATTTCCAAGGTATTAAAGGTGGCGGTGCTGCTCATTTATTTGAAAAAATTGTTGCTATTAATTCAAATCAAAATATGTGGATTGTTGATGAAAGTAAAATGGTTCATACGTTGGGTAAATTCCCTCTTCCCGTTGAAGTTATCCCTTACGGTAGTCATCAATTATTCAAAAAATTAGAAGCTAAAGGATTTAATCCCAAATTTAGAACTGTTGATAATGAAAATGTTTTAACTGACTCTAAAAATTTTGTCATCGATTTATATTTAGGTGAAATAAACGATCCTGCTAGCATACAAGATTATTTAGCTAAACAAGTTGGTGTTGTAGAACAAGGTCTATTTTTAGATTGTGTAAATACGGTTATCGTTGGACGTCAAGATGGTCCTGAAGTTTTACACGCACGTTCTGACACCTTTACAATTAAATAATTCTAAAGAAGAGCTAATTTTTATTGGCTCTTTTTAAATACGCAAATTGATTTTATTTAAAAATGAGAATTTTCTTTTCTTTTTAACATTGTTTACTAATCTAACGAGATATATTATAATAGCCACAGTACTTAAATCTTATATAGGAGTGTGATTTTTTTGACACAATCAATTAGTTCAGAACAACTCGCAAAATTCCAAAAAAATTTACATGCACGTGAAAGCCATGAAGTTATTGAACGTGCCGTTACAAAAAATGGTATTTTAGCAAATAGTTACGATTTAAAAGCCCAAGCTAAAATGGAACCTGTTTTCTCAATTGATCTGGATGTTGGTAATGTTTCTAACCAAAAGCAATCAGGTCGTTGTTGGATGTTCGCCGCATTAAATACAATGCGTCATGACATGAAAACAAATTTTAAAGTTGCCAAAGATTTTGAATTGTCACAAAATTTCACTTACTTCTGGGATAAACTTGAAAAAGCAAATTACTTTTATCAAAATGTTCTTGAAACAGCTGATAAACCAACTAGTGACCGTACCGTTTCATGGTTAATGACAACTCCACAACAAGATGGCGGCCAATGGGATATGATCGTTGCAATTATTGAAAAATATGGTGTTGTTCCTCAATCTGTGATGCCTGAAACATATAATAGTTCTAAATCAAGCGAAATCAATTCAACTTTAAACTTAAAATTAAGAAAAGATGCTGTTGATTTACGTGAACTCGTTGCTGCCGGAACAAGTTCAAAAGAAATTGAAGTCGTCAAAGAAGCTAAACTTACTGAAATTTATCGTTTATTAGCATACAGTTTTGGTGAACCTCCTGCAACATTTGACTTTGAATATCGTGATTCTGATAATGAATATCATATTGATAAAAATTTAACACCAAAAACATTCTATGAAAAATTTATCGGTTGGGACTTAGATGAATACGTCTCAATCATTAATGGTCCAACAGATGATAAACCTTACAATAATATGTACACAGTTGATCGTCTTGGAAATGTTGTTGATGGGCGTCCTATTCGCCATTTAAACATTAACATGGCTGATTTTAGAGATGTTGCCATCAAACAATTACAATCTGGCGAGAGCGTCTGGTTCGGTTGTGATGTTGGTCAATCGTCTGAACGCCAAATTGGTATTATGGATACTGAACTTTATCATAAAGATGAATTGTTCAATATTGATCTAGCTTTATCAAAAGCTGAACGCCTTGATTACGGTGAGAGTCTAATGACTCATGCTATGGTTCTAACAGGTGTTGATTTGGTTAATGATCAAGCAACCAAATGGAAAGTTGAAAACTCATGGGGCGAAAAAGTTGGTAATAAAGGCTTCTTCGTTATGAGTGATGACTGGATGGAAGAATATTGTTATCAAGTTGTCGTTAACAAAAAATTCTTACCAGAAAAATTACAAGCTATTCTAAAAGAAGAACCTAAAGTCCTTGCTCCTTGGGATCCAATGGGTGCATTAGCATAATTAAAAAAGTAACAACAATATTGAATTGTTGTTACTTTTTTTGTGTTAAAATTTTTTTGCTTTTAATTGTTAAATCATCATTTAATGTATACCAAATAGGGACACCATTCGGAACCTCAACGCCATCAATATCTGCATCTGAAATATTTTCTAAATATTTTATCAATACCCTAAGTGTACTGCCATGTGCGACAATCAACTGGTTATTACCTTGTCTTAACTCTGGGGCAATGACATCTTGCCAGTAAGGTAAAATCCGTTTAAATGCCATTTCTAAGCTTTCTGATGTTGGTAAGCTACTTTTAACACGTTGCTTGTACCGTCTATCATTATCAGGTACAGATAAACTAGGTGGGATAGTCGTATAACTACGGCGCCATTGGGCTACTTGTTTAATACCGTAGATACGTTTGGTTTCATCTTTATTTAAACCGCGCAAGGCACCATAATGTCGTTCATTAAGACGCCAATTTTTCTGTATTGGAATCCAAAGTTGATTCATTTCTTCCATCATAATATTACTCGTTTTAATAGCTCGTTTTAAGACAGATGTATGAACCTGTGAAAATTGAATATTTGTATTAAGAATAACTGTTCCTGCAACTCTAGCTTCAGCGATGCCCTTAGCCGTTAATGGAACATCTGTCCAACCGGTGTATTCATTATTTTGATTTGCTAGACTCTCACCATGTCTTACCATGACTAATTCAACCATTATTAAAACCTTCTTCACTCTTCATTAATACTCATTATAACAAAAAAGACTTAAAACAACATTGTTGTCTTAAGTCTTTTAATTATTTATTTTACTCGACCAGCAAAATCTGGTTTCCAGTAAGCACTCATTGTGCTAATTTTAACATTTTGTCCTTCAGTTGGAGCTTCAGCAAATTGACTTCCACCTAAGTAGATAGCAACATGGTATGATGATCCTTTTGATCCCCAGAAAAGTAAGTCTCCAGGTTGTGCTTGAGAAACTGATTCATAGCTAACTTGTCCTTCTTGAGCAACAGTGTAGCCACCAATAGATTTTCCAGCAGCATGAGCATAAACATAACTAGTAAATCCTGAACAATCAAAACCGCTCAATGATTTTCCGCCCCATACATATGGGATGCTCTTTGTTGTTAATGATCTTGCTAGAGCAGTAATACTACTTGTATCAAGACTTGAAGCACTCACAGCACTTGTTGCTGCTTTTTTACTTGAACTATTTGTAGTTGAAGTTGTGACAGCTTTTTCACTTGAAGCTGAAGTATTTGAGCTTTTTACTGCTTTATTACTTGAAGTATCTGTACTTGCAGCTTCAGTTGCTTTTGATGCAGCTGCATCTGCTGCTGCTGCATCGTTCTTTTCATTTGCTGCTTTAGTTTCTGCTGCTGCTTTTTCAGCAGCTTTTTCTGCTGCTTTTGCTTTATCGATAGATGATTGTGTATCTGATTTTTTTGTATCAATTTGTGCTTTTAATGTATTTGCGTTTGCTTGTTTAACCGCTAGTTCAGCTTGTTTGTTTGTATATTCTTTAACTGTTTTTTGTTGATCTGCAGCCTTTTCATCTAATTCAACTTTAGAAGATTTAACTTCTGCTTTATCAGCTTTTTGTTGTTTAGCAGCTTTTTGACCAGCACCAACTAATGTTGTAACTGTTCCCACACGTTTGAAGGCATCAACAACACTTTTTGAATCTGAAACAAATTCAACCATGCTTGCTGTACTTCCATCAACTTGTAAAGCACGTGTTTGATCAGCTAATTGTGAATCTCTTTGTGAAATTTCAACATTTAATCTGCTGATCTTCTTACCTAATTTGTATTGATCTGATTCAAGTTTTGCAGCTGTATCTTTAGCATCCTTAACTTCAGCTTGAGTTGAAGTAATTTCACTATTAATTGTTGCTAATTTTGCAGCAACTTTAGTGCTCTTGCTATTTAATTTAGCAATCGTGCTTGTTAGTTCAGTTACACTATCTGAAGCGTTAGCTTGTTCTGCAACTGCGCTCATTCCAATAAGTGTAGCTGTCATCATCATTACTTTAGCAATTTTACTATTAATTTTCAAAAGGCACTCTCCTAGTTGATTTCATAATTATTATTTAATTTTAGCGTATTCGTTTTTCTCGACTAGAATAGAATAGCACGGTTCTTAGGTACATACCATTACGGTTAGTTTACATTCGAATTTAATTTACATCTTTTAATTTCAGTATGATTACACAAATGTTACAAAAGGCCATTTCCATTGTTTTTATCCCTCTTATTTGTTGTTAAATAGGCATTTACGAGTTCTATATTAAAATGACAAAAGCGTAATACAATTAGTCGTTTTTCACTGATTTAACATTACTTAATTAATCAAAGTTGTCCTTTTCATTCTTTTACATTTTTTCAATTATTTAATAATACCGTAAGAAAAAATTTTTTTTGCTTTTTATCCCTTTTTTTATCGTATAATCAGCTTAATTAATGTAATGAAAGGTATGAATAAATATGGCTAAAAATAATAACTTGGGAATGCCATCTCCAATAAAAGGCAGTTCTCAAAGCAATAAAAATAAGCATCCAATACTGTGGACACTATTGATAATTATGATTTTAGGTATTGCTTCTGGAGGTGTATATGCCTATTCAGTATTCACACATACTGAAGATACCGTCGCAAAAACTTACAAGAAAACCAAAGCAAAAAAATTAAGAAATGTTTCCAGTATTTTGAGTGAGAAAAAACCTTTTTCAATTCTATTAATGGGGACTGATACTGGCGCACTTGGTCGAAGTGATACAGGACGCACGGATACAATGATCGTTGCAACAGTTAATCCAACAACAAATAAAACTACCTTAACAAGTATTCCTCGTGATACTCAAGTTAAAATTGACGGAAGTGATGAAAGCTCTTCAAAAATAAACAGTGCCTATACCTATGGTGGCAAAGATGGTTCAACATCTGCTGTTAATACTGTTCAAAATTTATTAGATATCCCAATTGATTATTATATGTTAATTAACATGAATGGATTAAAGAAAATTGTTGATACCGTTGGTGGTGTTGATGTCAAACCATTACTTTCATTTAAACTTGAAGGAACTCATTATAAAAAAGGTAAGACAATCCATTTAAACGGCAAACAAGCCTTAGCTTATACGCGAATGCGTCATTCAGATCCACTAGGTGATTATGGCCGTCAAAAACGTCAAAAACAGATTATTACAGCAATTACCGGAAAAGCTAAATCTGTAAATTCACTCGCAAACTACAAAAAATTATTAAAAACAATTGACGGAAACATGGTAACTGATCTTAGTTTTAATGATATGCTCACAGTAGAAACAAACTACAGCGCCGCTACAGAATCAATTCACTCTGATTTCTTGCAAGGAGTAAGTACAGATGTTGATGGTCTTTCATATGAAGTTCCAACATCGACTGAAAAGAAACGCGTCTCAAATGCTATTCGTTCTCAATTAGGTTTAAACAAATCAACACAAGCCTTTACTAGTTTAGAACAGCAACTCTCTAAATAAATAGATATAAAAAAGAAACGGACCTCAATTAAAATTTGAGGTCCGTTTCTTTTTTACCAATTTTCTAAAAACTTTTGGTATTTCATTTCTCTTTGTTCAATAAGTTCATTAGATGATTTAGTCGCTAGGTTCTTCAGCAATTCATTTAGACTACTGTCCATTAGACTTATTGTTGCTGCCTGATTAGTTTCTGGCAATACCACATCAATCAATCCAATATTAAATAACTCAGTAGCCGTCATTGGCAAACTTGTTTCAATCTCATTTGGATTAGTTTTCTTCAAAATAGCACTAACGGCTTCTGGAGATGCTACTGAAAATAAGCTATTTTCAACCATCATAATAGCATTTGCATTTGCTAAAGCCAGTGCACCACCGCTTTGACCTTCACCTAAAAAAATGGCAATATTCGGCACTTGTAATGCACCCATTTTTAAAATCATTTCAGAAATAATATAGCTCTGTCCTGTTTGTTCTGATTTAACGCTGGCATCTGCGCCGGGCATATTAATTAGCGTTACAACAGGTCGCTTAAATTTTTCAGCTTCATTTAGTAATCGCATTGCTTTTCGATACCCACTTGGCTTCACGGCACCAAAATTATAGGCTAAACGTTCTTCTAAATTTACGCCCCGATTAATGCCAATAACTGTCACTGGGCACTTATGAAAAAGTCCAATCCCACCAATAATGGAAGCATCCTCTTCGCCAACTCGATCACCATGATTTTCGAAAAACACATCAAATAGACTAGAAATAATAAATTTAGCACTTAATCTATCATTCGATCGAACTTTTTTTAAAAAATCTGAGTCCATTTTTAATATCCCCTCACACGTGTAATAGTAGTAGCTGACTAAGAATCTGTTTTATGTTTTTCCGATCAATAACCTGATCAACAAATCCATTTTCATATAAACCTTCTGCTGTTTGAAAATTAGCAGGTAGCTTTTCATTTGTCGTCTGTTTAATCACTCTTTCACCAGCAAAGCCAATTTTAGCTTGTTTTTCAGCTAATACAATATCGTTATTTAGTGCAAAGCTAGCACTGACACCACCCATTGTTGGATCCGTCAATAGGGACATGACTAATAACCCTGCATTATCTAGTTTTTGTTTCATGTAAAGAATCGAATTCATTTGTAATAACGAATAAATTCCCTCTTGCATTCTTGCACCACCAGAAGCAGTAACGATTACAAATGGCAGTCGTTTATCTAATGCGACTTGCATCCCTAACTTAATTCTAGTCCCTGCCGTCGTATTCAATGATCCCATCATAAAAAAACTATCCATTACTGCTAAAATCAATGGTTGTTGATCAATGCTACCTTCACCGACAATAACGGCTTCATCAGATGTCGTTGAACGCTTAGCACGTTCCAGTTTTTCTGAGTAACCTGGAAATTGTGCTTTATTTTCTGTTTTATTTGCTACATTTATTACCTCAAAACCGTTTTCATCTGTTAAAATAGCAATTCTCTCCATAGCAGTCAAGCGTTTATAAGTTTGGCATTTAGGACAAATAAAATAAGGTGCCCATTCACTTTCATGTAAATGCGTCCCACAATTTCGGCACTTTTGCCATTGATTTGTCTTTGGATAATGACTCATTACCGCCACCGCCTTTAAATTTTGCTATCAATTGAAATGGTATTTTCAATAAATTCTTGTGATTTTATAATTATTTTTAATTGCGTTAAATTAGTTTCAATTCCTGAAATATAAATTGATTCAAGTGATTTTTGCATTTTTAAAATAGCTAATTCTCTCGTTTCAGCATGACAAATAATTTTTGCTAATAGTCCGTCATAGAAAGCAGAGATGGTGTCACCGACACCATAACCCGTTTCAATTCGAATATCTTTAGGAAAATCAAAACATGTAATTTTAGTTTTCACACTTGGAATTAAGGATAATCGACATTCGATTGCATGTCCATTCATTTCTACATCATTATTCAATACTTCTTTACCTTCAGCAACTAACAACTGTTGTTGAACAACATCCATTTTAACAGTTTCTTCAGTAACACCATGTTCGACTTGCAATCGTGTATTCATTTCTAAAAAATAAAATTGATTATTCGCAAATAAAAATTCTACAGTTCCTAATCCAACGTAATGTAAATTTTTGATTAACTGACGCGTAAAATAGTAGAGTTGGCTTTGTTGCTCACTAGTTAAGACAACTGATGGGCTTTCTTCAATCACTTTTTGTCGGTGATTTTGCAAGCTACAATCCCGATTTCCTAACACTTGAACATGGTGCCCATCACCGATAATTTGCACTTCTATATGCCGCGCGTTTATCAATTTTTTTTCAAGATAAAAACTTCCCTCAGCAAAAGAAGCCTTTGCTTCTTGCTGAACAATCTCAGCGCCAGATAACAAATCAGATTTCCTTTCAACTGCTCTGATACCCTTGCCGCCTCCGCCATGTGAAGCTTTAATTAATAGTGGGAATCCAATTTTATTTGCTTGCTCAATCAATTCTTCGTTAGAAGTAATTAAATCAGATCCAGGAATAACGGGTACCCCTTTCTCAATTGCTAACAAACGAGATTTATCTTTATCTGCTAGTTGCTGGATTAATTCCGCTTCCGGACCAATAAAAGTAATACCACATTCCATACACATTTGTGCAAAATGCGCATCTTCTGATAGAAACCCGTATCCTGGATGAATTGCATCAACATTTAAACTTAATGCTGCCATCAATATACTCTCTCGATTTAAATAAGAATCTTTTGCTAAGGCTGGCCCAATGCAAATTTTTTCATCAGCAAGTTCAACAAATCGACTTTGTGCATCCACTGTTGAATAAATAGCGACCGTTTGTATATTTAATTTTTGGCAAGCGCGAATAATTCGTTCAGCCACTTCTCCACGATTCGCTATTAAAATTTTTCGAAACAAATGACTCACCTATCCATCTATTCTAATTTTAAGTAACTCTTGATCAAATTCGACTAATTCACCATCATCTACTAGTTGTTCAAGTACGATACCTGTCACTGGCGATTGGATATCATTGTATAATTTCATACTTTCAATTTGAGCAATAACCTGCTTTTTAATAATTTTAGTCCCAATTGTTCCCATTTTATCAAAATGAACTAACCCAACAAGTGGGCTTTTAACGATAAAAATGGTGTCACTATCATCTTCTTGTATATTTGTTGCTACTTTTATTTTTTCGGCTGTTTTTTCTTGATCTACAACTACTTTAAAGTCACCATCTTCAATTTCAACATGAGAAAATGGCATTGTCGCAATTTTATCTAATAATTGATTAATTTCATTAAATTTCATTAATTTGCACACACCTTAAATTTTTATTAGTAAACTTCCATATGCTAAGCCAGCTCCAAATCCAGTTAATAAAACTGTACCACCCGTAAACCCTTGTTGAATTGCTTCATTTAGGGCCATTGGAATCCCGGCTGAAGATGTATTTCCGTGATGAATAACACTTGTTGCAAATTTTTCAATTGGCATCCCTAACTCATCAGCAATTGTTTCAATAATTCTTAAATTTGCTTGATGGCAAACAACCAAATCAATATCACTTGTTTTTAACTTATTATCTTTAAGTAATTGTTTCATCTGATTAGGCACAACTGTTGTAGCAAATTCAAACACATCTCGTCCCTCTTGGAAAAATGCATCTATTGTTGGATAATTATCTTCATTAACATCACTTAATGGTTCAATACGTCCACTATGAATAACATCCTTTTTTTGCCCATTTGTTTCTATTTTTTCAGCAATAAAGCTTTCATCCGCTGAATTATTTGAGGCTTCAAGAAGAGCACCACCTGCACCGTCTCCAAAAAATACAGCGCTTGTTCGATCCTTAAAATCCATCATTTTTGAGTTAACTTCTGCACTAATCACAATTGCCCGTTTGTATTGCCCTGTACGTAAAAACTTTTCTGCGGTACTCATAGCAAATATAAATCCCGCACAAGCAGCGCTAATATCGAAAGCAAAGGCGTTCATTGCGCCAATATTTCCTTGAACAATCGCAGCTGTCGATGGTGTTAAGGCGTCTGGCGAAATTGTGGAAATAATAATTAAATCAATATCTGTGGCTTCATACCCAGATTTAAGTAAAAGTTCATTTGCTACTTTTGTACTCAAATCTGATGTATTTTCATCAATTGCATAGTGTCGTGTTTTAATCCCAGTATGCGCCACTATCCATTCATCCGAGGTTGGCATAAATTTAGCTAATTCATTATTTGTCACAATTCGTTCCGGCACAAAATGTGCCATATTTTTTATTTTGACATAATTATTCAATTTACCCATTCTCCCAGTCGTTAAGTTTAATTCATTCTATTTTATCAATAATCGCAAAATTAAGACACCAAAATAATTAACGCTTAATAATTCTTTAATTTCATAATACGCCAGTATGGCAATCTTTCATTAAAAAAAGCACTAAACCCCATAGTAACAAGGTCGAGTGCTTTTAAGTAAAACTATTATGCGAGTAAATGGATTCGAACCATCACGGGATATTATCCCACCAGATCCTTAGTCTGACGCGTCTGCCAATTCCGCCATACTCGCAAGAACAATCATAATTGTAGCAAAAATTGTTCCTTGTTACAAGTCCCATTTAAAATAAATTAGTATTCCATTAAAATTAACTTACTTCGACACTTCGAGCAAACGTAGCGTGACAGGTTAATTTTTCTTTGTCGTTGATACTGTTGTCCACAATTAGAGCATTGATAGTGAATAACTCTTTTCTTTTTAGCCTGTTTTGGACCAAGAGGGGCAAACCGGCTACCACCTACAATTGTCAGTAGCTGTTTGAAATCATGATCACGATGTTGATAACCCTTTTTAGCAATATGCAGATGATAATGACATAATTCATGCTTGATAACACCTATTAAAATATCCTCACCATGTTCCGTCAGCATTTTAGGATTAATTTCAATATTATGGTCATTTAATCGATACCGTCCACCCGTCGTTCGTAGTCTTTTATTAAATGTTGCTTTGTGGATAAATGGCTGCTTAAAAAAAGTTGTGGATAAGTTTTGAACTAAAGCTGTTAATTCAAAATCAGTCATCTTATTTATCCGTTGGTCGTTTCATTGTTAACTGAACGCGATTACGTTTCAAATCAACTTCCATTACCCACACTGTAACTATGTCCCCAACCGCAACCACTTCACTTGGTTTCTTAACGAACTTATCTGTTAATTGTGAAATGTGGACAAGTCCATCTTGTTTAACACCAATATCTACAAACGCACCAAAATCAATTACGTTCCGAACGGTTCCTTGTAATGACATGCCGGGTTCTAAGTCCTCAATTGTTAACACATCGTGTCGTAGTAACGGTGCCGGCATATCGTCACGTAAATCACGGCCTGGTTTTTGTAAACTAGCTAGAATATCTGCTACTGTTTCCACACCACTACCCACAACTTGTGCCAAATTTTCAGCATTTGTCTGTGCTAATTGGTCATTTGTCTCAGTTTTACCCAAATTAGTTATTTTTATCCCCAATTCTTTCAACAAAATCTTTGTTAGTGGATAACTTTCAGGATGAATATCAGTATTATCTAAAATGTTATCCCCAGAAACAATACGTAAAAATCCAATTGCTTGTTCATAAGCTTTTGGTCCTAAGCGTGGTACTTTCTTAAGTTGTTGACGCTTCGTAAATTTACCATTTTCGTCACGATAAGTAACAACATTTTTAGCAATTGTTAAATTTAATCCAGAAATTTTTGTTAATAGCTCTGAACTAGCTGTATTTAAATTAACCCCAACTTTATTCACAGCATCTTCAATCACGACATCTAACTGTGCATCCAATTTTTTTTCAGCAACATCATGTTGATACTGACCGACTCCAACAGATTTAGGATCAATCTTAATTAATTCAGCCAAAGGATCTTGCAATCTACGGCCGATACTAATAGCAGAGCGTTCTTCAACGTGAAGTTCTGGGAATTCATCACGAGCTGCTTGACTAGCTGAATAAACCGATGCCCCAGCCTCATTTACAATGACATAAAAAATTGGCCGTTCGATTTCTTTTAAAATATCTGAAACAAATTGTTCAGATTCTCGACTTGCTGTTCCATTTCCAATTGCAATCATTTCAACTTGGTATTTTTCAAGGAACTGTTTAAATTGTCCAGCAGCTGCGGCACGTTTTTCACCATTTGCAGGTTTATGTGGATAAATTACCAATTTGTCTAAGAATTTACCTGTACCATCCACGATGGCTAACTTACAGCCTGTTCGATAGGCTGGATCAAAACCTAAAACAACTTTCCCTTTTAATGGTGCTTGCATAAGTAAATGGTATAAGTTATCCCCAAACACATTAATAGCTTGTTCTTCAGCAACCTCTGTCATACCTTTACGAATTTCACGCTCAATTGATGGTTTAATAAAGCGTTTATAACTATCTTGATACGCATTTTCAATGATTGGTACAGCGTCACCACTATTTTTCCCAATAATTCTAAAATGCATAAATGTCATAATTGCTTGTTCTGGTACAACAACGGAAGCTTTTAAGATTCCCTCTTTTTCACCACGATTAATTGCCAGTACACGATGCGGAACGACTGATTTTAAAGATTCACTAAACTCATAGTAATCACGATAAATACCTTTTTCGTCTTTTTCTTCAGCTTTAACTTTTGCTTCAAACAAACTATCTTTTTGAGTTACTTTACGAATCCACTCACGATATTCGGCACTTTCACCAAATGCTTCAGCTAAAATTTCATGTACCCCAGCAAAAACGTCTTCTTCAGTTAAAATTTCAGCATCAACATTAATAAATGTGCTTGCTTTCTGATTAATTTCAGCTGCTGTTTGGGGGAATGTCAACAACCATTTGGCAAATGGTTCTAATCCAGCCTCTTTGGCAATAGTGGCCTTAGTACGACGTTTTTGTTTAAAAGGTAAATAATAATCTTCAATCTGTTGCAATTTTTTTGCTAAACTAATTTTATTTTTTAAAGCTTCTGTTAAATTACCTTGTTCTTCAATTATGTGGATAACTTCTGCTTTACGTTTTTCTAAACTCTCAACATGTTTATAAGTTGTCTCAATTTCACGAATTTGAACTTCGTCTAAACTATCTGTTCTTTCTTTTCGATATCGTGCAATAAATGGAACAGTATTTCCTTCATCAAGCATCCCTAAAACTGCGTTAATTTGTTTTTCTCGATACTGATTTAGCTCTTTTAATACTAACGGCATAATGTTTTTTTCCATGATAACGACCTCAATTCGAATATTTTTTGTTCATAAAAAAGAGACTAATAATAGGCGTCAGTACAACCATTCCTAATATCAATCTCTTTAATTAAATTTAACCTAAAATTTGTTGCATGATACGTTGCATCATATCAGTTGTTTGCGTCATTCCTTTATCTTGTTTTTCTTCTGAAGCTTTAAATGCATCAACCTCGACAAGATGTTTCTCAACATTAATACTACTTGTCATCTCATCGCAACCTTCAACAAAAGTACGATAACCACTAATTAATTTTTTATGTTTTCCCAAAACAGGAATGGGTACTTGTAAATCATCTAATTTGCTTAAATTTTCTTGGTAACTTGCTGTACCTTCAACAAATTTTTCTTTAGTAGTTGTGAATTCATCATCTGAAACAATAGAAAAGTCACCTGCAGTAATGGCTTTTTCCATTACTTCGTAATGATCATTTAAAGAATTACCCATTTCTTCAGTTGCTTGCGCAACATCATTTAACGCATTGATATAATAATTTACATTAACTCTTTTTTTCAAGATATAAACTTCCTTTTATTTATTTTTTCTGAATAATCGTTGGCCAAGCTTCACAATTTCAACAATCACAATAATTGAGAATGATCCCGCTAAAACAATACCCCATTGATACATATCTAAATGGCTAACATGGAACATTTTATTTAATCCGGGGATTAAAATAGTTGCTGCGAGCAACGCAAATGATGCCAAAATTGACCAATTAAACGTCACATTTTTAAAGATATTACGGTTGAAGATTGACCCATGGATTGATTTAACATTGAATGCATGGAATAACTGAATTAATCCTAATGTTGCAAAAGCCATTGTTAAAGCATCTGCATGAATTAATTTATCACCCATATGAACAGGATACGTTAAAGCCAACCAATAAACAAATAATGTTATAGCCCCTTCTAAGATACCTTGATAAATAATACTTGGCATCACACCACCAGAGAAGAAGTTTGATTTACGTCCACGTGGTTTTTGATCCATCAATCCTTTTTCAGCAGGTTCTACACCAAGTGCAATTGCGGGAAATGTATCTGTTACCAAGTTAATCCACAAAATATGGACTGGTGCCAAAATACTCCAACCCATCATTGTCATAACAAACAAGGTTAATACTTCACCTAAGTTTGCAGAAAGTAAATATTGAATTGATTTTTGAATATTAGAAAAGACTTTTCGTCCTTCCTTAACAGCAAAAACAATTGTCGCAAAATTATCATCAGCGAGAACCATATCTGAAGCACCTTTAGATACTTCAGTTCCTGTAATACCCATCCCAATTCCAATATCAGCCGATTTCAAAGCTGGCGCATCGTTCACACCATCACCAGTCATAGCAACCACTTGATTCTTTTTCTGCCATGCTTTAACAATTCGCACTTTATGTTCAGGCGATACCCTTGCATATACAGAATATTGTTCAACCTTATTTTCAAATTCTGAGTCTGATAAATCATCTAATTCAGAACCAGAAATAATTGCTTCATGTTGTCCAGCTTCAACAATTCCTAATCGAACTGCAATAGCTTCGGCAGTATCGCGATGATCGCCTGTAATCATCAAAGGACGGATCCCGGCTTTCTTAGCTTCGCTAACTGCAGCAGCAGCTTCTGGTCGCTCTGGATCAATCATTCCAACTAATCCAGCAAAAATCAAATCATTTTCCACAGTTTCTGAATCTAATACCGCTGGAATTGCAGGCATTTCACGATACGCGAATGCTAACACGCGTAATGCTTGCGTTGCCATATCATGATTATTAGTCATAATATAATCTAGCTGTGCATCAGTTATCGGTTTAATTTCGCCATTTTCAATATAACGTGTTACCCGTTTTAATAGTTGATCGGGAGCACCCTTAACAGCAACAAAAAAAGATTTATCCTCATTTTTTTGAATTGTTGACATCAATTTACGTTCTGAATCAAATGGAACTTCAGCAACTCGAGGTTCACTGCTTAATAATGCATCCACATCTAATCCATGATCTAAATGATATTGAATTAGAGCCGTCTCTGTTGGGTCACCAATTAAATTGCCCTCAGATGTTTGTTTTGTGTCATTACTGAAAGACATCACCTGGTATAGTGGACTTTCTAAATTTGTTTCCACCTTATCGGCATCTAATAACTCATTATTTATAAATATTTTTTCAACAGTCATTTGATTTAACGTTAATGTACCCGTCTTATCTGATGCAATAATGTCAGTACTACCAAGTGTTTCAACTGCTGGTAATTTTCTAACAATCGCATTTCTTTTTGCCATCTTTTGTGTTCCAAGTGCTAAAATAATTGTAACAATAGCTGGTAATCCTTCTGGAATTGCAGCTACAGCTAATGAAATCGCAATTAACAACATATCAATGACACTATTATCTCCATTTTGTAGACCAACGAAGAAAACAATAACAGCAATAATTAATATTAAAATAGTTAATGTTTTACCTAATTGGTTAAGATTATCTTGTAGTGGTGTTTTCATTTCATCGGCAGAATTGAGCATTCCTGCAATACGTCCAACTTCAGTGTTCATCCCTGTTCCAACAACGATTCCTTCACCACGCCCATAAGTTACATTACTATTCATAAACGCCATATTATGGCGATCGCCAATACCAGCATCTTCATCATTTAATAAATTTAAACTTTTATCAACAGGTACTGATTCACCAGTTAAAGCAGATTCTTCAATTTTAAGAGAAGCAATCTGTGTTAAACGTAAATCTGCTGGAATAACATCCCCTGCTTCAAGTAAAACAATATCTCCAGGTACTAAATTTTCACTTTTTACAGTTTCAATTTGCCCATTTCGTTTTACATTTGCGTTAGGTGTCGACATTTCTTTTAACGCATTAATTGCCTCTTCAGCCTTAGATTCTTGAAAAACACCGAATACAGCGTTTAAAACAACAACTAACATGATGATAATTGCGTCCACAACTTCACCTGATGATGCCGCAATTAACGCAGCCACAATTAAAACGATTATCATGAAATCTTTAAACTGATCAAAGAATTTTTGTAATATTGTTTTACGTTTACCTTCTGACAACTGATTCAATCCATACTTGTCTGTTCTTTCTTTAACCTCTTGGGTTGTTAACCCTGCCAAATCTGTCTTTTGGCCTGCTAAAACTTCGTCAACTGATTGTGCGTAAATCCTTTTTGTCATAGTAATCCTCCTTATAATAGTTTCACAAAATACAAAAAAAGACCTATGTATGTTGCAGAACTTTAAACATACATAAGTCTCACTATTTAAGGCAATACCAGAAAAAGAACTTTCTTGTTGGTGACATTGCCGCGGATAACCGCCAGTTACTCCCCTATGATTTCTTTAATTATAACTGAAATGAAACAGCTTACGCAACTATTTACTTCCAAAAAGAATCATAAACAGTAATTGGCAGATGTCGTTTGTGTTCTGTCTTTAAATACCAATTTTCAATTTTATCACTAATTTCTTTTGAAACTACCTTTCCTTCAAGATAATCATCAATATTATCGTAAGTAACTCCTAAGGCAACTTCATCAGGTAGCGCTGGACGGTCTTCTTCCAAATCGGCTGTTGGTACTTTTAAATACAGATGTTCCGGCGCATTTAACGAAGCTAACATCTCTCTACCTTGGCGCTTATTCAAACGCCAAAGTGGTGTAATATCAGCACCTCCGTCACCATATTTAGTATAAAATCCAGTAATTGCTTCTGCAGCATGGTCAGTTCCCACAACCGCACCTGACTTTGCCCCGGCAATCCCATATTGAGCAATCATGCGCTGACGAGCTTTGATATTACCTTTATTAAAATCAGAAATTTCAAGATTGTTTGCCATTAAGCTTATTACCATTTCATCGGTAGCACCTTTAATGTCTACACGAACCACTTGATCTGCCTGCATAAATTTTATAGCATCTAATGCATCAGATTCATCGGATTGATTGCCGTATGGTAGTCGAACTGCAATAAATTGATAATTGCTATCACCGGTTTCTTCACGTAACTCACGAATAGCCTGTTGTGCTAAATACCCAGCAAGTGTTGAATCTTGTCCACCAGAAATTCCTAAAACTAAAGATTTTAAAAATGGATGTTTCAATAAATAAGCTTTCATAAAATCAATACTCATACGAATTTCTTCTGCAATATTTACACTTGATTTCACTTTCAAAGTTTCAATAATTTTCTTTTGTAAGTCAGTCAAGATTAACACCCCTTATTTAATATTATTCATATTATTTCTAATTTTTTGGATGATAGCCATCTTATTATCATAAGCTTTTTGTGATAAATCGACAGGGTAATCTTGTGGATTTAATTCACGTTTATATTCTTCCCATAACCCATCTAACTGAATTCTTGAATACTCTCTAATAGCATCCAATTCTGGCTGATTATAAACCAGTTCACCTTCAACAAATATATCTTGTAAAATTGGTCGTGCATTATAGTTAGTTACCAACTTATTAATATAGGTATACTGCTGATGGAACATATAAAGTGAGTCTTGTTTCTGAGGTTCCTCATCCGATAGTGCAATGTAATCTCCTTCAGTTTTACCATCAACTTTATTAGTAATACGCCATACTTGTTTCTTACCTGGTGTTGATACTTTTTCTGCATTATTACTGAGTTTAATTGTATCAACCATTTTACCATCGCCACCTTCAATGGCTACTAATTTATAAACTGCACCTAAGGCGGGTTGATCATAGGCAGTTATTAGTTTAG
The DNA here is from genome assembly GCF_056782115.1 of Dellaglioa sp. CoH-56-MRSF-14. Next base: position 81,884 of record NZ_JBXAYB010000006.1, read on the forward strand.
TTCCAACGCCCCAGACGTCAATTTTAGCTCCTTGCATTTTTAAATTAGTAATTGTTTTTTCATCTAAGTCATTTGAGGCATAAATTTTAGCTTCTGTAAATCCAGCTTCATCTAATTGTTCACGAACGCGTTTCGAAATGTAAGCCATATCCCCACTATCAATTCGTACGCCGGCAAAATTAATCTTATCACCTAACTCTTTAGCAACTTTAATTGCACTTGGCACACCACTTTTTAACGTATCGTATGTATCAACTAAAAAGACACAATCACGATGCGTTGTTCCGTAAGCCATAAAAGCATCATAGTCATCTCTGTATGCTTGAACTAATGAATGCGCATGCGTTCCACTGATAGGAATACCAAATATTTTACCTGCTCGGACATTACTAGTTGCATCAAATCCACCAATATAAGCTGCACGTGTTCCCCAAATAGCTGCATCAAATTCTTGTGCTCGTCTTGTACCAAATTCTAACACACCATCATCTCCGGCTACAGCTTTGATACGAGCTGATTTTGTTGCAATCAATGTTTGATAATTAATGATGTTAAGTAATGCCGTTTCTACTAATTGACAGTCTGCTAAAGGACCTTCTATTTGGACAATGGGTTCGCCGTTAAAAACAACTTCCCCTTCAACAGCTGACCTGATTGTGCCACGAAAATGAAAATCTTTTAAATAGGCAAGAAAATCATCTGGATATCCTGCCACTTCTCTTAAATACGCAATGTCTGTCTCTGAAAATTTTAAATTTTGAATATAATTAATAGCTCGTTCTAAGCCTGCAAAAATCGCATAGCCATTAGAAAATGGTAAATTTCTGAAGAAAACTTCAAATACAGCATTTTGATTATGAATATTTTTTTCCCAGTAAGTTTGGATCATATTAATCTGATAAACGTCCGTATGTAACGTATAGCTATCATCTGGGTAATTTTTTACCATGATGTTTCTCCTTTAAAATGAATGCACTACTAGAATTTTTTCCAGCACACAAATTATAATCTACATTTTACCATTTTTTCCGTAATCCGTCATATTCAATACTTATTTTAAATTTATCTTCTGTTATAATGAGACAAAGTTTAAAAAGTGAGGACATATTATGCCAAATAAATTTAAAAAAACAAAAATATTAGATATCGAATTTATTAATACAACTAATGACGCTTTTTTAACTCAGATAGCGACTGATTCGATAGCTCATCTAAATCGATTTATCGTGACAGCCAACCCAGAAATTGTTCTATTTGCACGACAACACCCAGATTATAAAAAGATTCTTAACCAAGCTGACTACGTTACACCAGATGGTATTGGTATTATCAAAGGCGCAGCAATTTTAGGGACTCCAATGCCCGAACGAATCACTGGCTATGATACTTTAATGAGCCTGCTTAAATGGGCTAATAGTCATCAAAAATCAATATACCTAGTTGGTGCAGCCGAAACGGTCATCCAAAAAGTTGCCAAAACGATTAAGTCTGATTATCCAAACATTAATTTAGTCGGATTTCATAATGGTTATTTCAAAAATGATCAGGATATTGTAAGTAACATTAAAATATCTCAGCCTGATTTTGTTTTTGTTGCAACAGGTTTTCCAAATCAGGAGGAATTTATTCAGCGTAATCGCCAAGTGTCTGATAGTATCTGGATGGGTGTTGGTGGTAGTTTCGACGTTCTAGCGGGTACTGTGAATCGTGCGCCACAATTTTGGCAAAATCATCATATTGAGTGGCTTTATCGTTTATTCCAAGAACCGACTCGTTTTATTCGAATGCTAGCTATTCCACGTTACTTATTACTAATATACAAAGAAAAATTTAGAGGACATAAAAAAAAGAACTAAGAAATTAAAAATTTCTTAGTTCTTTTTTACATATTGTTATATTACCAAACGAAAACGCCAACCATACCCGCTGATAATAATGAAACTAGAATACCAGATAATAGCATGTAACCAACGTTTCTTGCGATAACATCATTTTTTTCTTTATCCACAATTCCTTTGAAACAACCAATAATCATTCCAATTGTTGAAAAGTTTGCAAACGATGTAACAAAAACAGTTAAAACAGCTTTGTAATGAGGTGCAAATGAGTTAATCGTACTTGATACTTGTCCCATAACAACAAATTCATTTGTTACTAATTTTGTACCCATGTAACGTGCTAATTCGAAAGCATCTGAAGGATTGAATCCCATTAACCAAGCAAATGGGAACATAATAATACCTAAAATATTTTCAAGTGATAAATTTGGATTAACTAATCCAAGAATATTATCAATCAAGGCTGCTAAAGCAACGAAAGCAATAACATTTGCTGCAATAATCAAGACTAACTTACCAGCACCCAAAATTGAATCACCCAAGAAAGCGAAAAAGGGTTCTCTTTTATTATCTGATTCAGAAGTTTCTAAATCATTTGAGTTACTACCTGTCATTTCAGCAATAGTATCTTCTTCTTCTGTTACTTCAACTGGATTTAAAATACTTGTTATAATAATAGCATTAATAATATTAATTGGAACAGCTGTTAAGATATATTGACCTGGCATCATTGTTGTATAAGCACCAATGATTGAAGCCGTCACACAGCTCATTGACATCATTGCCAAAGTTAAGTTCCGTTCTGATTTCATTAGTTTCAACTGAAGGCTTGAAACAGCTAATGCTTCAGTATTTCCCAAAAACATCATTTCTACTGAGAAAAATGATTCAAATTTTGGTTGGCCTGTAATTTTTGATAACCCACGGCCAATCCACTTAATAATAAATGGAAGAACGCCAATGTACGTTAAAATATCAAACAATGGCACAATCATAATAACTGGTAATAGAACACTCATGAAAAATCCCATATCAGTTACTTTAGGCATAGCGGGTACCATAAATTGAATACCTTGATATGCGGCCTGCATTAGCCAATTAAACCCATTAGCCGCGCCTTCTACAAGATCACGTCCTAATGAGAATTTTGTTAAGAACCAAGCTAAAAATAAATTAATAACGACCATAATTGCGATTGATTTCCAATTGACTTCTCTCTTTTTCTTGGAAAACGCAAATGCAACTAAAATAAAAATGGCAACACCGAAAATATTAACTAATAAATACATATCTTAAAACCCCTTCAGATAATTTATTTTTTGCTCTTAAATAATATAGCGTTATCTCAAATTGATGTCAATCGAACAGATTTCTCAAAAAAAAAATTACTCTATCTCATCCATTGATATGGTTGAAAGAGAGCAATTAATAATTTCTTAAACTTTATTTTTCTAGATAAAATTCAAAGCGATTCCCTACATATTGTGTCCGAACATATTCAAAAGGTTCACCATTTTTCAAAAAGCTAACTTGACGAAGCCTCAAAATCGCTTCACCACGCTTGATTGATAGATAATCCGCTATGCTTTCAGCAGCTGACATAGCAGACACTGTCTGTTGTGCCCCTCCCAATGTTAAATTGGCTTTTTCTTCCAATGTTCGATATAAAGAGCTCGTAATTTCAGTTTTACTATAACCCTCAACTAATTTATTAGGAACCGTAGCAACTTCAAAACAAATCGGTAAACCATCAGCATAACGAATTCGTTCCATTCGTAAGACTAGTTCGCCATCGATCAATTGTAACTTTTCAATTTCACTTAATGAAGGCGTTGTAACATGATAAGTGATCGTCTTACTTGAAGCCACTTTTCCCTGTTCAGCCATTAGGTCAGTAAAACTAGTCACACCTGACATCTTTTCTTGAACCTTCTTACGAGCAACGTAGGTTCCATCACCAACATGACGTTCTAGAATACCTTCATCTACCAAGGTTTGAATTGCCTGTCTAAGCGTCATTCTGCTGACACCAAATACAACAGCAAGTTCACGTTCAGCCGGAATACGATTGCCAACTTCCCATTCACCAGATTCAATTGTTTTTTTCATTTCATTATGAATTTGAATATATATGGGAGATCCCATTAACAATTACCTTCCTAACCTTTTATTAAAATTTACGTCCAAAGCTATATGTGCTTTCTAGTTGCATGTTAGCATCAAATAAGTTCATATCAGCATCTTTTCCGATTTCAATAGCACCTTTTGATGTTAAATTGAATTCCCTAGCTTGATTGACAGAACTCATCAATACAGCTTCTTCGATACCACAACCAGTAAATTTCATAATATTTTTAAATGCATCTTGATATTGTAAAACAGAGCCTGCTAAATTACCAGATTCTAATCTTGCTTGTTTGTCTTTAACAATAACTTTTTGCCCGCCAAGTTCGCTTAAGCCTTCAGGCATTCCTTTAGCACGCATCGAGTCAGTAATTAATTCAATACGTTTAGGTCCTTTTAAATCATAGGCTAGTTTAATCATATCTGGCACAATATGAAAACCATCAGCAATAATTTCTGTATAAATATTATCCTCTAAAAATGCATGTCCAGTTACACCTGGTTCACGATGCTTAAATTCGCGTTGTGCATTGTATAAATGAGTGACATGACTTGCTCGAGAATGTTTCATTTCTTCGCGAGTAGCGTTACTATGGCCCACTGAAGGTACGATACCATTCTTGATACAATACTCTTCAAATTCAGGTGACGTTTTATGTTCCGGTGCATAAGTCACTAATTTGATCATATGTCCTGATAATTCATTCCATTTATCAAATAACTTTGTATCAGGTGCCTCAATATATTTTTCAGGCTGTGCGCCTTTAAAAACAGGAGAAATAAATGGTCCTTCAAGATGAATTCCTTGAATAACAGGGTTCACTTCAGCGGCTTTTTTGATACCAACCATAGCATTAGCAATATTTTCATGTGATTGGGTCATTGTCGTTGCGAAATAAGTCGTAACACCTTCGTGAATCATATCGGTAACCATTTCATTAATTTGTTTAGAATCACCATCCATAGCATCAAAACTATATCCACCATGGCTGTGAACGTCAATAAATCCAGGAACAATAATTTTCCCTTCTACATCTCTAACCTCATCAGAGGCTAAAGCTTTGTATTCGCTCATTGGCCCCATTGCACTAATTTGTTTATCAAATCGAATATATGCATCTTCAATTTTTTCTGAACCCGTGTAGATAACTGCATGTTTTAAAACAATACTCATCTTATCCGCCATCCCTTCAATTTATAAACTTAGTATAATCGGTATAGACCAAAAAAACAAGGTCATATCAAATTTAGTTTTTGTCTTTAGCCACAGTTGCATCAACTGCTTTAATAATAGAATTCATAAATCCAGCCTCTTCCATTGCAAGCAATCCAGCAATAGTTGTGCCACCCGGAGATGAAACCTCATCAATTAATTTCCATGGCACTTCATCAGTAGCTAAGACCTTTTTTGCACTGCCTAGTACAGCTTGAGCAGCAATCTTAGTTGCTTTATCTTTTGGTAAGCCATATTTAACGCCTGCACGTGCAAGCGTATCAATAAATAAGTAAATAAATGCTGGTGAGCTACCAGCAAGAGCAACAAACGTGCTAAAATCGCGTTCAGCAATCTCCATCGTTTCACCAATAGTATCAAATAAATCAGTACCTTGTTTCATTTGTTTATCTGTCAAAATATCATTACCGACTAACGCAGTCATACTTTCGGAAACCGTTGCGTTAACATTTGGCATTGTTCTTAAAATACCAACTGAATGATTATCTAATTCTAATTCAATTTCAGAGATTGAAACACCTGATACAATAGAAATTAGCATAGGTTTGTATTCCTTCACTGACTCTTTAATTTCTGCTAAAACCATACCTAAGACAATTGGTTTAACAGCAAGAAAAACAACGTCAGCCTCACTAACCACCTGAGCATTGCTACCTAACGCTGTAAAGCCATTAGCTTCAGCATAAGGTACATAGCTGGACTCTCTTGCACTGTGTACCAAAATTTCTTTTGGCGCGATAAATTCTGCTTCTACTAAACCTTCAATAATTGCTCGAGCCATATTACCAGCTCCAATAAATCCAATTTTCATAGTTTCCTCATTTCAATTATTATATTTAATTACTATCTCCATCATACCGCAAAAAAAAATAAAATAACAAATAAAACAAAAAAGCAGATACCTAAGTATCTGCTTTTAGCTAGTTGGGTTAGATGGATTCGAACCATCGCATGACAGGATCAAAACCTGTTGCCTTACCGCTTGGCTATAACCCAATATTATAAAATAATGGTGGAAGAGAGTGGATTCGAACCACCGAACCCGAAGGAGCGGATTTACAGTCCGCCGCGTTTAGCCTCTTCGCTACTCTTCCATATCAGCTTTATCCGACTTAACTATCATACAAATAAATGGATTAAAAATCAAGCTTTTTTTTCAATTATTTTAAATTAATTATTTGTAACGTAAATTTCCACTCATCGAAGAACGTATTTTTCGTCCATTCGTTATATTTTTTCCGCCCATATCCCACTGGCTTCGTATAATACGTCGTTTCATTAATTTGAATAGGATCATGTTTGATATGGAGGTGCCCAAATAAAACTTTTTCTACTTTATAGTATTCTAACAGATCTCCCATCTTTTGACTACCTAACATGCCGTTTGCAACGTTCCAGAAACGATTATCATTATTAATTTTAATATACAATTCATTAGGTACAAAATGAGTCATAAATATTATTTTTTTATTTAATTGTTTCGCATCACTCAATAATTTTTCAGTTTGTCTTAAACTTAATTTAAATCTCTCGACATCTGGCATTGGTTGAACAATTTTACGATCGATCCAATAGTTTGTTTTCCAATGTAGCATTTCTTTATCAGACCGTTTTAGCTGTTTTGAGTAACTGTAATCGTACCATCCATTATTACCTATAATACGCCATTCAGTGCCGGAGATATCCAAATATTGATTATGGAGATAAGAATCATTCACTACACTTTCTAGCTCATCAAATGTTATATTTTTAACCATGTCATGGTTACCTGCAATAAATAAGACAACAATTTTATTATTTAACTTTCTTTTCAGTCTAATAATATAATCAATCGTTTTATTAAAATCATTAAATAAATCTCCTGTAATAAGATAATACTCAATATTTTTCGCTAATAGATAATTTACTTGTTCATCAATAATTATATCCACATCAACTTTATTAATATCAAAGTGATTATCACTACTAGTTGCAATAATTGTCATGTTTCCCTCCAAAAAAAGATATGTTAATTAAAATTAACATATCTTTCATTAAAAATCTATTTAATTAACGCCTTCCATTAATTTATGAATTCTTGGAATAAAGAAACTCAACATAATACCAAAGGCAACAGTAATTCCACCAACTACAGCAAAGTACATTGATTCAGTAGCGGGTGTGTATAACCGAACAATTTGTGAATTCAATGCTTGAGCAACAGCATCACTCAAGAACCAAACACTCATCATTTGAGATTGAAAACTTTTTGGTGCAAGTTTAGTAGTAATTGATAAGCCAACTGGAGAAACCAAAACTTCACCAAGCATAACCATCATCCAACTTGCAACTAACCATAATGGGCCAACTTTAGTATCTGTTCCAAAAAGAACACCAGGGAGCATCATCCAAAGGAAAGATGCTCCAGCAAATACTAGACCAATTGAAAATTTAGCTGGAGAACTAGGTTGTTTCGATCCTAATTTAACCCATAACCAAGCAAATATTGGAACATAGATTAATATGAATAACGGATTCATACTTTGAAAGAAACTAGCTGGGAAAGTGAACCCAAAAGCACTTAACTGCGTTCTAGTTGACGCAAACATTGCTAAAACAACTGAACCTTGTTCTTCAATTGACCAGAATAAGATACTGGCAATAAATAACGGAATATACGCTGTAAGTCTTGATCGTTCAATTTTTGTTGTTTTCTTACTTGTTAACATCATTGTAAAGTAATAGACAGGGATGATAACTGCAAGAATTGTGATTAAAAGAATGACATTCGTAATATTTAATGATTTAAATAGGAACATGATAACTAAAATTAAAGCTAAAGCTATAACACCGATTGAAGATTTTTTAAGAATAGTTGATAATTCGTTAGGTTGAATAGGGTCATTAGGATATAAACTATCTTTTGTTAAATATTTTCTTCCGTCAAAGTAATATTGAACTAAGCCGAAAAACATCCCAATAGCTGCTAATGAGAATCCAACGTGGTAATTATATTCTTGACCAACCCATCCAACTAGCAACGGTGCAATCAAAGCACCAATATTAATCCCAGATACAAAGATACTGAAACCAGAATCACGTCTTGGATCCTTACTATTGTATAATCCACCAACCATTTCAGAAACATTAGGTTTTAACAACCCTGTTCCCAATACGATTAACGCGATAGATATGAATAAAGCAACTGATTTAAAGGGTGTTGCAAGAACAATATGTCCTAGCATTATTAGTATTCCACCAATAAACACTGTTTTTCTACTACCCCAAAGGCGATCACTAACGAAACCTCCAATGACACCTGATAAATAAATTAATGATCCATAAATGGACATAATTGACATGGCTGTAGCTTGATTATAACCAAGCCCATCCACTTCTGAAATCATATAGTATAAAAGAATTGCTCGCATTCCGTAATAACTGAATCGCTCCCACATTTCTGTAAAAAATAGTGTTGATAATCCTCTAGGATGACCAAAAAAGGCCGTATCTTTATTTTTCATGGACTTCCTCCGATATAAATCTAGTATATGTATTTTAATGCATTACACATTATACAATGTATATATATCAATAGTCAAATCAAATTTTTACTTATATCTCATCATTTACTACTTGTTTTATCATTTAACGTCTTTCTAATATGTGAAAAATTTTATATCCATTATTAAGTAATAGTGTAACAAAAAATGCTCTATAGTATCTGCTATTTTTGCTAGAACAATCTATCAAGTGACTAAGTATTTTATCCGGTTCATTTTAGAAGCACGCGAAAACGTTAAAGTAATCGTTACTTATATAAACTATACGTATCCCAAGTTTACGAGAACTTTGTTATTCCCGAACGCCATAGTTGTTTACGATCAATTTCACATTTACAATGCACTTATGCATGCATTTAATAAAACTTGAATTCAATTTTTTAAAAAAATTGTTTACTCATTTTAATTTAACATGAAGACTATGTGAAAAACGCTATTAACTATCCTTATTCTAATAGCCTACTTGAAGGAAGGGACTAACAATAAATTGAAAATTATTAAACGTAATGCCTACGGATTTAGTGATTTTAGGAACCGTGTTTCCTTTGTAATGAGAAATAAAACTATAAAAAAAGGTGTTGTCACTTTGTGACAACACCTTTTTTTATATTCAGCAACGGTCGTAAAATTTTATTGTTTTATTTTTAATAGCATGGCAACGTCCTACCCTCGCAGGGGGCGACCCCCAACTACTCTTGGCGCTAAGAAGCTTAACTTCTGTGTTC